>NZ_JASCPN010000073.1:0-24641 GCF_029960155.1 Pseudomonas sp. PS01300
GGTCAAGCCCGCTCCCACAGGTTCACCGCTGCCTTGAGGCTGGTGCATACCTTGTGGGAGCGGGCTTGACCCGCGATGGTGGCCGTCAGAGCAGCGCCTTTTTCGAGCGACTACCCACCGGCCCCGCATTCGCCTCGATCGACCGCTTCAACTCCCCGCGCAACCCCAGCACGAACGCCATCTCCGCCACCACGAACAACGGCCCCACGATCAGCCCGCTGATGTCGTCCACAAACGCCGGCTTGCGCCCCTCGTAATAGTGGCCGACGAACTGGATCACCCAGCCCACCACGAACAGCCCCAGCCCCGCACCCAGCCACACCAGCGTGCTCTGAACCGCCAGTACCTGCCCGGCCCACAGGCACAAGCCCAGCAACACGCTCATCAGCAACCCGAAGCGGGTGTCCAGGCGCAGGTAGAACCACGCCGACCACAGCGCCACCAGCAATGCAGGCGACAGCCACACCCCGCCCAATGCCATGCCCGGACGCGACAGCAGCACCGTGACCGCCACCACGATCAGCGGGATACCCACGAAGTGCGTGGCGATGTTGCGTGGGTCGCGGTGGTAGGCCGCGTATTGACTCAGGTGCTCGACGAGGCTTTTCATTGTTGTTCCTCCTGTAGGATTGCCCGAGCTTGCCCTGCGCAGGCACCGTCGTCTGTCGGCTAGCCGACAGTGTCACCACGAGGCCCCCGATGAACGCTTCAACCTTGCGCCAGGGTCACTGGTTCAAACAGTTGCCCGCTACCCTGCAGGATAGCCTGCTGCACCTGGCTCGGCCCGTGAGCCTGGAGGCCGGCGCCTGCCTGTTCCAGCGCGGCGACCCGCCTTGCGGACTGTACGCGGTGCTCGATGGCGCCATCCGCATCGGTGCGGTCAGCGCCCAGGGCAAGGAGGCGGTGCTGACCCTGATCGAGGCCCCGCACTGGTTCGGCGAGATCTGCCTGTTCGACGACCAGCCACGTACCCACGACGCCTATGCCGAAGGTGTCACCCACCTGCTGCGGGTGCCCCAGGGCGCGCTGGTGAAATTGCTGGATGCGCAACCGCATTACTGGCGTGAATTCGCCTTGCTGATGAGCCACAAGCTGCGCCTGGCCTTTGTCGCGCTGGAGCAGCAGAGCCTGATGAGTGCCGCGCCGCGGGTGGCCTATCGGCTGCTGCAGATCGCCGCCGGTTACGGCGAAGTGGAGGGGGCCAGGAGGGTGTTGCAATTGTCCCAGGAGCAACTGGCGCTGATGCTCGCGCTGTCGCGCCAGACCACCAACCAGATTCTCAAGGCGCTGGAGCAGGATGGCGTGCTGCGCCTGAGCTACGGCGAGATCGAGATTCTCGACCCCGCGCGCCTGGCACTGATGGCTAATCCGGCTGGAACGGCGACTGGCTGAGGATCACCCCGGTTTCCTCGACGTACTTCTGCCATTCGCCGAGCAGGGCCTGCAGCTTTGCCGGCTGCGCCTGCGCCAGGTCGTGGACCTCGCCGGGGTCGATGCTCAGGTCGTACAGCTGCCAGGTGGCCGGCCCCACCGGGCCCGGAATGTACACCGCCTTCCAGTGCCCCTGGCGAATCGCCCGGCGCCCGAACAGCTCCCAGCCGGTGACGGTGTGCTCGTCGTGTACCTGCTCGGTCTCGCCCGACAGGTAGCCCAGCCACGACTTGCCGCGCAGCGGCGCCACGTCGCGCCCGCGCCAGCGTTTGCCCGGGTGGCGGATGCCGGCCAGGTCCAGCAGGGTCGGGGTGATGTCCATCACGGTGCTGAACTGATGGCTGACCTGCCCCTGGCGCGCCAGTGCCGGGTAGTGCAGCAGGGCCGGCACGCGAATGCCGCCCTCGGTGGTGAAGGCCTTGAACAGCCGCGACGGTGCGGTGGCCGCCTGGGCCCAGTGCGGGCCGTACCACACGTAGGAGTTGGCGCGGCCGATGTTGTCCAGGCTGTTGTCGTAGTGCTGGTCCAGGTAGCTGGCCAGGTGCGGGCCGAACTTGGGGAAGGCTTCGAGCAGCGCGCCCTCGGCACCGTTGTCGGACATGAACAGCACCAGGGTGTTGTCCAGCAGGCCCTGGTTGCGCAGGTAGCCGAGCACCCGGCCGATGTTCCAGTCCATGCGCTCGACCATCGCCGCGTACACCTCCATGGCGCGTGCCGAGCGCTGGCGCTGTTCGTCGCTCAGCGCCTGCCATTGTTCATCCACCGGGTGCGCCTGCACCTCGGCGCCGATCAGGCCCAGGGCGCGCAGTTTTTCCAGGCGCTCCTGGCGCAGTACTTCGGGCCCGGCGTCGTAGCGCCCCTTGTAGCGCGCCACCACCTCGGCCGGCGCCTGCAACGGCCAGTGCGGCGCGGAGAATGGCAGGTAGGCGAAGAACGGCCGGCTCTGGTCGCGCTCCTTGAGGTACTGCAGCAACTTGTCGCCAAAGGCGTCGGAGGAATAGAAACCTTCGGGTAGCGCTTCGACGAAGGTGTCGTCCTCGATGTACAGCGCCGGGGTCGATTTGAGCAGGCCGGGGGTGTGTTCGTCGTAGGTGGGTTCGAAGCCATAGTGGTTGGCCGCGCCCGGCAGCAGCGCGAACGAACGTTCGAAGCCACGCGCATGTGGCGCCAGCTCGGCCTTCAGGCCCAGGTGCCACTTGCCGCTCATCAGTGTCTGGTAGCCGGCCTCGCGCAGCAGCTCGGGCAGCGCCACCACGCGGTCGTTGAGGTAGCCCTCGTAGCCCGGCTTGCCGATCAGCTCCGGGGTCAGCGCCTCGGCCATGGTGCCGATGCCGGCGATGTGGTGGTCGGTACCGGTCAGCAGCATCGAGCGGGTCGGCGAGCAGGTGGGCGCGGTGTGGAAGTCGGTCAGGCGCAGGCCGGCATTGGCCAGGGCGTCCAGGTGCGGCGTGGCAATTTCGCCGCCGAAGGCACCCAGGTCGGAAAAGCCCAGGTCGTCGGCAACGATGATCAGGAAGTTGGGGCGTTGGCTCATGGTCGGCACTCAGCAGGCAAGGTAGGTCAGGGGCAGGTCGCGGATTTGCTCCACGGCGGGCGGCAGGTAGCGCTCATCGTGGGTCAGTTCGTGCAGCAGGGTTTCGCGCAGGCGGTGGAACGCCAGGCTGGCGCGCTGGCGCGGGTGCGGCAGGTCGACCTCGACGATGCGCTTGATCCGCCCCGGGGGCGGTTCGAGCACCACCACGCGGTCGGCCAGGAATGTCGCTTCCTCGACATCGTGGGTTACCAGCAGGGTGGTGATGCGCGCCCGTTCGCGAATGGCCAGCAGTTCGTCCTGCATCTGCTGGCGGGTAAGGGCGTCGAGGGCGCCGAAGGGTTCGTCCAGCAGCAGTATGCGCGGGCTGGCCACCAGCCCGCGGGCAATCGCCACGCGTTGGGCCATGCCGCCCGAGAGCTGGTGCGGGTAGGCCTGGGCAAAGTCTTCGAGGCCCACCAGGCTGATGAAGTCGGCCACCCGCCGGGCGCGCCGGGTGCGCTCCAGGCCCTCGTTGACCAGGCCCAGGTCGATGTTCTCGGCCACTGTCAGCCAGGGGAACAGGCGGTGCTCCTGGAACACGATGCCGCGCTCGCTGCCGATGCCGTGCACCGGCTGGCCGTCGATCAGGATCTGCCCCTGGTACTCGGCGTCCAGGCCCACCAGCAGGCGCAGCAGGGTGGACTTGCCGCAGCCGCTGGCGCCGACGATGGCGACGAATTCGCCGTCGGCGATCTGCAGGTTGAAATCGCGGATCGCTTCCAGTTCGCCGTCGGCCACGCTGAAGCGCTTGCCGACCTGGTTGAAGCTGACCCGTGGGTGAGCGAGTGCGTTCATGCCCGTCTCCAGCGCGTGGCGCGCAGTTCGATGTGTTGTCCGACGGCGCCGAGCAGGGCGCCGGTGAGGCCGACCAGCAGCATGCCGGCCATGATCAGGTCCATGCGCAGCAGTTGCTGGGCGCCGATCATCAGGCTGCCGATGCCGCCGCCGGACGGCATGAAGTACTCGGCGCCGATGGTGCCCAGCCAGGCGTAGATCAGGCCGACCCGCAACCCGGCGAAGATGCCCGGCGCGGCGCCCGGCAGCACCAGCCTGCGCAGGCGCTGGGCACCGCTCAGGCGCAGCACGCGGGCGGCTTCGTCGAGCTGCGCAGGCAGGCTGGCAACCGCGCGCTGGGTGGCGATGAACAGCGGGAAGAATGCCGCCAGGCCGACGAATACCCATTTGGCCAGTTCGCCCAGGCCGAACCAGGCGGTCAGCAGCGGTACCCAGGCGAAGATCGCGATCTGACGCAGTCCGGCCAGGCTCGGGCCCAGCAGGCGCTCGGCGCGACGCGACAGGCCCAGCAGCAGGCCGAAGGCAAAGCCCAGGCTGCCGCCCAGCAGCAGGCCGCCCAGCGCTCGCCCGACGCTGACGGCCAGCGCGCCGCTCAAGGTGCCGTCGAGCACGCCGGCCCAGGTGCTGTGCACCACCTCCAGCGGCGCCACCAGGATGTTCGCATCGACCCAACCGTACTGGCTTGCCAGTTGCCACAGCACCAGCAGCGCCAGCGGCAGGCCCAGGGCATGCAGGCGCTGCCAGCCACGCAGCGGGCGCACCCGCAGTTGTGCGGTGGCCGGGTGCGGCCAGTGCAGCAGGCGCCGGTCGAGCCAGCCCAGGCCGCGGTCCATCAGCAGCCCGAGCACGCCGATCACGGCGATGCACACGAACACGATGTCGAGCATGAACAGTTGCCGTGCCCACACCATCAGGTAGCCCAGGCCTTCGCTGGAGGCCAGCAGCTCGACCGCCAGCAGCGAGGTCCAGCCGGCCGCCAGGGCCAGGCGCACACCGGCCAGAAACGCCGGCAGCGCAGCGGGCAGGATCAGCCGGCGAACCAGCAGGTGCGTGGGCAGGCGCAGTACCGCCGCCGCTTCGCGCAGGCGCGGTTGGGCATCGCGCACGCCCACCAGGGTGTGCAGGGTCACCGGCACGATCACCGCCTTGACCAGCACCACCAGCTTGAGCACTTCGCCGATGCCGAACAGCACCATGAACAGCGGCACCCAGGCCAGCGTGGGGATCTGCGCCAGGGCGTTGAAAGTCGGCAGTACCAGGCGTTCGGCGCGCTGGCTGAAGCCCAGCCAGGCGCCGAGCACCGCGCCGGCCCCGACCCCGGCCACCAGCCCCAGCAGCAGGCGTTGCAGGCTGATGGCCAGGTGCGCCCACACCTCGCCGCGACCCAGTTCCACGGCGCTGTCCCATACCAGCGCAGGCGGTGGCAGTATCTGCTCGCTCATCCAGTGGTTGCGGCTGGCCAGCCACCACACCGCCGCCAGCAGCAGGGGCAGATACCAGGCTTGCAGGCGCTGCCAGGGCAGGCTGCGCAGACGCGGCAGGCCAGGGGCGGGGGCCAGTGAGGAAAGGGCGGTACGGGTCATGCAGGCCTCGCTATTTGTATATTTCTTATGGGTATATGCAGAAGAAATTACATTCGATTGAGCGATAAGAACTGCATTTAAAGCCGCTGACTCGCCGCGCAGCCAATGCATTCGAAGCATATTTTGGTTGTGTGCAATGCATACCCCGCAGGGCCGGGCCTGACAGGGCTTATATGTAATATGGTTATTAAAATGTAATTTAATAGTATTTAAAGATTGGCATCCGCTATGGGTAGCGTGGCCGCACCATTACAAGGAGCTGTGTGCCATGAACCTGTCGATCAATCGTGTTTTCAGCCTGTTCGCCACCCCCGCACTGGCCGCCGTGATCGGCTGGATGCCGACACTGGCGCAGGGCGCCGAGCTCAAGCAGATCCGCATCGCGGTGCCCGACCTGAGTGCCGGCACCCAGCATTCGGGCGGTGGCATCACCGACGTGCTGCAACAGCAACAGCTGCTGGAGAAAGCCTTCGCCGCCGACGGCATCAGCATCCAGTGGAACTACTTCAAGGGTGCGGGGCCGGTCATCAACGAGGCGTTCGCCAATGGCCAGGTGGACTTCGCCTACCTGGGCGACCTGGCGGCGATCATCGGCAAGGCCAATGGCGTCGACACCCGCCTGGTGGCCGCCACCGCGCGCGGGGTCAAGCACTACCTTGGGGTGGTGCCGGGCAGCGGCATCAAGACCCTGCAGGACCTCAAGGGCAAGCGCGTGGCGGTGTTCCGTGGCACCGCCACGCAGCTTTCGTTCGATGCCGCGCTGGCCAGCCAGGGCCTGAGCGAGAAGGACCTCAAGGTCATCAACCTGGATTTCAGCGCGGCCATCGCTGCCCTGGCGGCCAGGCAGATCGACGCCACCTGGGGCTCCACCGGCATCAGTGCGCTGGCTGATCGCGGCCTGGCTGAACTGCCGCTCAATACCCGCGATCTGGGCGGGGCGGGCAATGTGCAGGCGGTGCTGGTGGCCGCCGGTGCCTTCGTCGATGCGTACCCGGCAGTGGTCGAGAAGTTCGTCGCCGCGCAGCAGCCGGCGGTGCAATGGCTGACCGACGATGCCAACAAGGACGCCTACATCCAGCTGGTGTCGGAGCGTGCCAGCTACCCGCCGGCGATCCTGCAGCGTGACCTCAGCCAGGAGCGCCTGAGCGCGGTGTTCGACTCGACCCTGGACCCCGACTTTCTCGCCCGCCTGCAAGCCTCGGTGGACCTCGCCGCGCAGCAGCGCCTGATTCGCAAACCGTTCAAGGTCGACCAGTGGCTGGCGCCGCAGGCTACCCGACCAGCGCCTGTGGCGCAGGCTGGCGGTCAAGGTTGATCAGGGTCTCGATCATCGCCCGCGCCGCAGGGGACAGGCGGTAGCCGCTGCGGCTGACGATGCCGCAGCGGGCATTGAAGCTGTCGAGGTTGGCCGGCAGGTTGCGCCAGTGCAGACGCACCAGTTCGCCGGCCTGCACCGCCGCGCCGTAGGCCTCTTCGCTGCCGATGCCGATGGCATTGGTGCCGAGCACGATCTTGAGCAGGGTGGGTTGATGCTCGCTCTGGATCTGCGGCGAAAAGTCGGTCTTGCCGCTGAGGTTGGCCAGCAGCTTGCGCACCCCCGGCGGAATCAGCGAACAGGCCAGCGGGTAGTCGAACATGTCGTTGGTCGACAGGCTGTCCTTGGCCAGCAGCGGGTGCCCGGGGCGGCAGAAGAACAGGCCGCGGCGCGGGGTCAGGGCCAGGGTCTGGAAGTTGGGGTCGGCTTCGAAGTGGCGGATGTCGGCGACGAAGAACTCGATCTCTTCGCGGCTCAGCGCCCGGCTGAGCTTTTCCCAGTTTGAGACCTCGAAATGCGTGCGCACCTTGGGGTGGGCGTTGATGAACTGCGCCACCGCCTGCGGCACCAGGTTCACCGCCGGTGCAGGGCCGCAGCCAAAGCGCAGCTCGCCGGCATCGAGCTTGGTCATCTGCTGCACCTCGCTGCTCAGCTGCGCCGCGCCCTGCACCAGGCGCAGGGCGTGCTGCAGCACCACCTGGCCTTCGGGCGTGGGGCGCAGATCCTTGTTGGCGCGGTCCACCAGCACACAGCCGAACTCCTGCTCCAGGCCCTGGATACTGCGGCTGAAGGCGGGCTGGGTGATGCCCATGGCGTCGGCGGCGCGCACGAAACTGCGGTGTTCGGTGAGGGCGATGAAGTAGCGCAGTTGGCGAAGATCCATATGCTTTTCCGGCATTCCAAAAATAGGGCGAAGGTATTTGCCGCCCCGGGAGTCTGGGTTTTAAATGCAAGCTCTTATTCCGTCAATGAAGCACTTGCATATCTGTTAGAGCTTATTTGCATATAGATAGCGCCAGAGTTTCATCGGCACTTACCGTGACGCAACCGATGAGGGACGAACCATGAGCAACGCCGCATTTGCCGCAGCACCTGTCAGCCATGCGCTGGAGATTCATCCGGTGGCCGGGCGCATCGGTGCCGAAATTAGTGGGGTGACACTGGGCGCCGACCTGGCCCCGGCGGTGGTGGAGGCGATCCAGGCCGCGCTGGTGCAGCACAAGGTGATCTTCTTCAGGGGCCAGACGCAGCTGGACGACCAGACCCAGGAAGCCTTCGCGCACCTGCTGGGCGAGCCCATCGCGCACCCGACCGTGCCGGTGCGCGACGGCACCCGCTACCTGCTGGAACTCGATGGCGGGCAAGGGCGTCGGGCCAACTCCTGGCACACCGACGTGACCTTCGTCGAGGCGTACCCCAAGGCGTCGATCCTGCGTTCGGTGGTGGCGCCGGCGTCGGGGGGCGATACGGTGTGGGCCAATACCGCCAGCGCGTACGACGACCTGTCACCGGCCTTGCAGGCGCTGGCCGAGCAGTTGTGGGCGGTGCACAGCAACGAGTACGACTATGCCGCGACCAAGCCGAACGTGAGCCTCGAGCAGTTGGAGAACTACCGCAAGGTGTTCACTTCGACGGTGTACGAGACCGAACATCCGGTGGTGCGGGTGCACCCGGTGAGCGGTGAGAAGCACCTGCTGCTGGGGCATTTCGTGAAGCGCATCAAGGGCTATTCGAAGGCCGATTCGGATCACCTGTTCAACCTGCTGCAGAGCCATGTGACGCGCCTGGAGAACACCGTGCGCTGGCGCTGGCAGGCCGGGGACGTGGCGATCTGGGACAACCGCGCGACCCAGCATTATGCGGTGGATGACTACGGTACCCAGGGGCGCGTGGTGCGCCGGGTGACGCTGCAGGGGGATGTGCCGGTGGGGGTGCAGGGGCAGCGTAGCCGCACGCTGAAGGGATAATGAGTTTGTAGTGTCTGAACATACCTTGTAGTGTCTGAACATACCTATTCGCCGGCAAGGCCGGCTCCTAAAAGGTAGCGCGGGCCTGTAGGAGCCGGCCTTGCCGGCGAAGGGGTTCAGAGAAAGCTGATCGGGTAGCTGACGATCAGGCGGTTCTCGTCGAATGCATTGGTGCTGAAGTCGCGGCGCATGGTCGAGTTGCGCCATTTGAACGACAGGTTCTTCAGGCTGCCGGACTGGATCACGTACGCCAGCTCCGATTCCCGCGCCCATTCCTTGCCGTCGCTGACCACGGCGGTGTGCACGTTGTCGCCCTTGATGTAGCGGTTCATCAGGGTCAGCCCCGGCACGCCAAGCCCGGCGAAGTTGAAGTCGTGACGCAGCTGCCAGGAGCGCTCCTTGGCATTGTCGAAGCTGGCGTTGTAGCTGTCGTTGGCCAGGGTGCCGCCACTGGTGCCGTTGACCCGCATCCACAAGTCGTCGCCGCTGACCTTCTGCAGCCCCACGTAGAAGGTGTTGCTGCCATAGCGTGCCGAAAGCAGCGCCGAGGCGGTGCGGTTGTCGAGCTTGCCGGCACGCTCGGCGCCGTCTTCCTTGCCGATGAAGTAGCCCAGGTTGGCGCCCAGGGTCCAGTCGCCCAGCGGCTGGCTGTGCACCAGGTTGATGTATTGCTGGTTGTAGATGTCCTTGAGCTGGGCGTTCCACACCCCGACCAGGGTGCGCTTGTCGTTGAAGGTGTACTCGCCACCGGCAAAGTTGAAGCGGTCGGAGGTGATACCGGCGCGGCCGTTCATGGACATGTCGTCCATGCTCGCGTCGTTGCGCGGGCTGTTGCCGCGAAATTGCCCGGCATACAGGGTCAGGCCGTCGATTTCCTGGGAGGTCAGCTGGCCGCCGCGAAAGGTCTGCGGCAGCGAGCGGCCGTCGTCCGAACGCAGGATCGGCAGTACCGGCATCCATTCGCCGACCTTCAGCTCGGTCTTGGAGACCTTGGCCTTGAGCGCCACGCCCAGGCGTCCGAAGTCATCGGCCGGGCGGCCGTCATCGTGTACCGGCAACAGGTGCGTGCCGGCGGTACCTTTGCCGCCGTCGAGCTTGACCGAGTACAGGCCCAGCACGTCGACGCCGAAGCCGACGGTACCCTGGGTGAAGCCGGACTTGGCGTCGAGGATGAAACTCTGGGTCCATTCCTCGCCCTTGCCCTGGGGGTTGGCCGGGTCGACGAAATTGCGGTTGATGTAGAAGTTGCGCAGGTTGAGGCCAACCTTGGCGTCTTCGACAAAGCCCCCTTCGTCGGCCAGGGCGGGCAGGGCGCAGCTCATGGCAAGCAGGCCGGGGAACAGGTGACGTGCGGGCTGGAAAGTGTTCATCGTTAGGGCGTCTCTTGTTTTTATGTTGGGGCGATGGCGGATGGATGGTGCTGTGGCAGGCAGGAGGGAATCAATTCGTTACAGGCGGAATTGGGCGATAACCGAACACTAACTGTCTGGTTACTTTTGGTAGGGGCAGGCTTGCAGGCACAAAAAAGCCCACCGCGAAGGGTGGGCTGTTGTGTCGCCACGCTATCGAATCAACCCTTGGGCGACTCGATCGACGCTTGCTGGCGGGCATCACCGGTGCGCTCGTACCAGCCGCCACCCAGGGCCTTGTACAGGTTGACCTCGCTGACCAGCTGCGACAGCCGGTCGCTGATCAGGGCCTGTTGGGCACTGAACAGGTTGCGCTGGGCATCCAGGAACGTCAGGTTGCTGTCGATACCGATACGGTAGCGACGCTCGGCCAGGCGGTAGTAGTCCTGGTTGGCTTCGACCAGATCACGCTGGGCCTGCAACTGCTCGTTGAAGGTCTGGCGCGCCGCCAGCCCATCGGAGACTTCCTGGAAGGCAGTCTGGATGGTCTTTTCGTACTTGGCGACGTTGATGTCCTTCTGGATCTTCGAGTAGTCCAGGCTTGCACGCAGGCTGCCGGCGTTGAAGATCGGCAGGTTGATCTGCGGCTGGAACAGCCAGGTGCCCGAGCCGCCCTTGAACAGCCCGCCCATGTCGGGACTCAGGGTCCCGGCGTTGGCGGTCAGGCTGATGCTCGGGAAGAACGCTGCGCGCGCCGCGCCGATGTTGGCGTTGGCGGCCTTGAGCAGGTGCTCGGCCTCCTGGATGTCGGGACGACGCTGCAGCACGTCCGATGGCAGGCCGGCCGGCACGTCGGCCAGCAGGTCGCTGTCGAGTTTCATGCCGTTGGGCAGGTTCGCCGGCACGCCGGTGCCGACCAGCACGGCCAGGCTGTTCAGGTCCTGCGCCACCAGGCGCTGGTACTGGGCCAGCTTGACCCGTGCGCCCTCGACCGAGGTACGCGCCTGGCTCAGGTCCAGAGCCGAGGCCACGCCGACTTCGCTGCTGCGACGGGTCAGGGCATAGCTCTGCTCGTAGGTCTTGAGCGTGTCTTCGGTGAGCGTCAGCAGCTCCTTGTCGGCCTGCCAGGTGAAGTAGGCGTTGGCCACGCTGGCCACCAGGCTGATCTGCGTGGAACGACGCGCCTGTTCACTCGACAGGTAGGTTTCCAGGGCCTGCTCGCTGAGGCTGCGCACCCGACCGAACAGGTCGAGTTCGTAGGCACTCACGCCCAGGGTGGCCGAGTACTGGCTGTTGATGCTCGACTCGCCGGTCTGCGAAACGTTGGCCGGCACCCGCTGGCGGCTGCCGCTGCCGGTGGCCGAGACCGCCGGGAACAGGTCGGCCCGCTGGATGCGGTACTGCGCCCGGTAGGCATCGATGTTCAGCGCGGCGACCCGCAGGTCACGGTTGTTGACCAGCGAGGTCTGGATCAGTTGCTGCAGCGCCGGGTCATGGAAGAACTGGCGCCAGCCCTGTTCGGCCGCAGCCACGTCGGCCGACTGGGTCGGCGAGTAGGCCGGCCCTTGCGGCCACTGGGCCGCCACCGGCGACTCGGGGGTCTGGTAATCAGGGATCAGCGAGCAGCCACCGAGAATGAAGGCGGTGACTGCCAGGGACAACAGGGACTTACTCATTGCCCGGCCTCATAGCGTGGGGTTTCAGGTTTGGCGTCCTCTTCTTCGGGCTTCTTGCTACCGAACAGCGACGACACGCTTACGAAGAACAGTGGTACCCAGAAGATCGCCAGTACCGTTGCGGTGATCATGCCGCCGATCACACCGGTACCGATGGCGTGCTGGCTGCCGGAGCCTGCGCCGGTGGCGATGGTCAGCGGCACCACGCCCAGGATGAACGCCAGCGAGGTCATGATGATCGGACGCAGACGCATGCGGCACGCCTCGATCGCCGCATCGACCAGGCTGCGGCCCTGTTCGTGCAGTTCCTTGGCGAACTCGACGATCAGGATCGCGTTCTTCGCCGCCAGGCCGATGGTGGTCAGCAGCCCCACCAGGAAGTACACGTCGTTGGACAGCCCGCGCATGCTGGCCGCCATCAGTGCACCGATGATACCCAGCGGCACCACCAGCACTACCGCGATCGGGATCGACCAGCTCTCGTACAGTGCCGCCAGGCACAGGAACACCATCAGCAGCGACAGCGCGAACAGTGCCGGCATCTGCGAGCCCGACAGCTTTTCTTCGTACGACATGCCGGTCCAGGCGAAGCCGACACCGGCTGGCAGTTGCGCCGCCAGGCGCTCGACCTCGGCCATGGCCTCACCGGTACTGTAGCCAGGGGCTGGCGCACCGAGTACTTCCATTGCCTCGACACCGTTGTAACGCGACAGCTTGGGTGCACCGTAGCTCCACTCGCCGCTGGCGAAGGAAGAGAACGGCACCATCTCGCCAGCGGCGTTGCGCACGTACCACTTCTGCAGGTCTTCAGGGCTCATGCGCGAATCGGCAGTGCCTTGCAGGTAGACCTTCTTGACCCGACCACGGTCGATGAAGTCGTTCACATAGCTGGCACCCAGGGCGATCGACAGGGTGTTGTTGATATCGGCGATGGTCACGCCCAGGGCACTGGCGCGTTCGTCGTCGATGGTCAGCTGGTATTGCGGCTCATCGTTCAGGCCGTTCGGACGTACCTGGGTGAGGATCTTGCTCTGCGCGGCCATGCCCAGGAACTGGTTGCGCGCTTCCATCAGCTTGTCGTGGCCGACGCCGGCGCGGTCCTGCAGGAACACGTCGAAACCGGTGGCGTTACCCAACTCCAGTACGGCCGGCGGGGCGAAGGCGAACACCATCGCGTCGCGGAAGCTGAAGAAGTGCTGTTGGGCACGGGTTGCCAGGTTGAACACGCTGTTTTCGGCAGAACGTTCACCCCACGGCTTGAGCATGATGAAGGCCATGCCCGAGCTCTGGCCGCGGCCGGCGAAGTTGAAGCCGTTCACGGTGAACACCGAGGCCACTGTGTCGGACTCCTTGTCCAGCAGGTAGGCGCGCATTTCGTCGACCACCGCCTGGGTGCGCTCGGCACTGGAACCGGCCGGGGTCTGCACCTGGGCGAACAGTACGCCCTGGTCTTCCTCGGGCAGGAACGCGGTAGGGATACGCATGAACAGCCACACCATGCCCACCACGATCAGGATGTAGGCCAGGAAGTACGGGGCCTTGTGACGCAGGATGTTGCCCACGCCGCGCTCGTAGCTCTGCACGCTGCGGTCGAAGTTGCGGTTGAACCAGCCGAAGAAGCCACGCTTGGCGGTATGGTGCTCGCCTTTCTTGACCGGCTTGAGCATGGTGGCGCACAGCGCCGGGGTGAAGATCAGCGCGACCAGCACCGACAGGCCCATGGCCGACACGATGGTGATCGAGAACTGCCGGTAGATCACGCCCGTGGAGCCGCCGAAGAACGCCATCGGCAGCAGTACCGCCGACAGTACCAGGGCGATACCGACCAGGGCACCCTGGATCTGGCCCATGGACTTCTTGGTCGCCTCCTTGGGTGACAACCCCTCTTCGGACATCACCCGCTCGACGTTTTCCACCACCACGATGGCGTCGTCCACCAGCAGGCCGATGGCCAGGACCATGGCGAACATGGTCAGGGTGTTGATGCTGAAGCCTGCCGCGGCAAGGATGCCGAAGGTGCCGAGCAATACCACCGGTACGGTCATGGTGGTGATCACGGTGGCGCGGAAGTTCTGCAGGAACAGGTACATCACCAGGAACACCAGCACGATCGCCTCGATCAGGGTGTGGATCACCCCACTGATCGATTCGGTGACCACAGGCGTGGTGTCATACGGGAACACCGCCTTCATGCCAGGCGGGAAGAACGGCTCCAGCTCGGCGATGGTGTTGCGCAGTGCCTTGGCGGTGTCCAGGGCGTTGGCCCCGGTTGCCAGCTTGATCGCAAGGCCGGAGGCCGGCTTGCCATTGAACTGTGCGCTGACGCTGTAGTTCTCGCCCCCCAGGCTGACGTCGGCGACATCGCCCAGGCGGACCTGGGAGCCGTCGCGGTTGACCTTGAGCAGGATCTTCTCGAACTGCTCGGCGGTCTGCAGGCGGGTCTTGCCGATGATGGTGGCGTTGAGCTGCGTGCCGGGCAGGGCAGGCAGGCCGCCCAGCTGACCGGAGGACACCTGCACGTTCTGCGCGGCCACGGCGGTCTTGACGTCCACCGGGGTCAGCTGGAACTTGTTCAGCTTGGCCGGATCGAGCCAGATACGCATGGCGTACTGGGCACCGAACACCTGGAAGTCACCCACACCGGCGGTACGCGAGATCGGGTCCTGCATGTTGGAGACGATGTAGTTCGACAGGTCGTCCTTGGTCATGCTGCCGTCTTCGGACACCAGGCCGATCACCAGCAGGAAGTTCTTCACTGCCTTGGTCACGCGGATACCCTGCTGCTGCACTTCTTGCGGCAACAGCGGGGTGGCCAGGTTCAGCTTGTTCTGCACCTGGACCTGCGCGGTGTCAGGGTTGGTACCCTGCTCGAAGGTGGCGGTAATGGTCATGCTGCCGTCCGAGTTGCTCTCGGACTGCACATAACGCAGGTTGTCGATACCGTTGAGCTGTTGCTCGATCACCTGGACCACGGTGTCCTGCACGGTCTGCGCCGAGGCGCCCGGGTAGGTCACGGCGATGGCGATGGCCGGCGGCGCGATGCTCGGGTACTGGTTGATCGGCAACTTGACGATCGACAAGGCCCCGACCAGCATGATCACCAGGGCGATTACCCAGGCAAAGATGGGGCGATCGATAAAGAATCTCGACATGGTTTATTCCCCTTTGGCCCCTGCTGACGCTGCATTGGCCTGGGACGGTTGGGCAGGCTTGACGTTGGTGGCTTCGCTGACCTTGACCTCGATGCCCGGCTTGACGAACTGCAGGCCTTCGGTGATCAGGCGGTCGCCCGGCTTCAGGCCTTCCTCGATCAGCCAGTCGCTGCCAACGGTACGGCTGGCCTTGAGCTGGCGCAGTTCGACCTTGTTGTCCTTGTCCACGATCAACGCGGTGGGCTGGCCCTTGAGGTCACGGGTCACGCCTTGTTGCGGGGCGAGGATCGCGTTGGCGTTCACGCCGGCGGCCAGGCGTGCATGCACGAACATCCCTGGCAGCAGGTTGTGCTCGGGGTTGGGGAACACGGCGCGCAGGGTTACCGAGCCGGTGGTCTGGTCGACCGAGACTTCGGAGAACTCCAGGCGGCCTTCGTGGGTGTAGGTGGTGCCGTCTTCCAGGTTCAGCGAGACCTTGGCGGCGTTGGCACCGGCCTTCTGCAGTTGCCCGCTTTCGAGCTCGCGGCGCAGCTTGAGCAGCTCGGCCGAAGACTGGGTGACGTCGACGTAGATCGGGTCCAGTTGCTGGATCACCGCCATGGCATCGGCCTGGCCGTTGTTGACCAGCGCACCTTCGGTGAACATCGAGCGTCCGATACGGCCGCTCAGTGGCGCCAGCACCTTGGTGTAGCGCAGGTCGATCTGTGCGCTGCGCAGCGAGGCTTCAGCCTGCAAACGTTTGGCTTGTGCGTCGTCGTATTCCTGACGGCTCACCGCCTGCTCGGCCACCAGTTGCTTGTAGCGGTCCGACAGCGAGCGGGTCGATTGCAGGTTGGCCTGGGCGCTGGCCAGGGTCGCCTCGTACACCGACGGGTCGATCTGGTACAGCTGCTGGCCTTCCTTGACCTCGCTGCCTTCCTTGAACAGACGCTTGAGAATGATGCCGTTGACCTGTGGACGCACTTCGGCCACGCGGTAGGCGATGGTGCGCCCCGGCAGGTCGGAAGTCAGGGTATAGGCCTGGGATTGAAGGGTCACGACGCCGACCTGAGGAGCTTGCGCCGCAGGCGCCGCTTCTTCCTTTTTACAGCCGCTGAGCAGTGTTGCCAGGGCGACGGCGGAAACCAGAGCGGAAACAGCTGGCTTGAATTGCATGAAGATCCTCGGGTCGAAAGAGCTGAAGACGCTCAAGAGTAATGGAAACGGGATGAAGGGAAAATTAATTCCGGGTGGATAAGTAGGATGCTAAGGAATATACTTACATTCATGCTTGTTTGTAAATACCCGTGGCGCACCTTGTCGAGGTGACCACAGGCTTGATTAAGACACCCGGTAGAGGGCCCGACAGTGGCCATACCGGCTCAGAACCCGGACGCCCGCAGCGCGCGTCCGGCTCCTTGATGAGGTTGTACTGCCATGGTCCGTCGCACCAAAGAGGAAGCTCAGGAAACCCGCCAACAGATACTCGAGGCCGCCGAAAAAGCTTTCCATGCCCGTGGGGTGGCGCGTACCACCCTGGCGGATATCGCCAAGCTGGCCGGGGTGACCCGGGGTGCCATCTACTGGCACTTTCAGGACAAGGGCGAACTGGTGCAGGCCCTGCTCGACAGCCTGCGTGAGCCGATCGAGGCGCTGGCCCAGGCCGGCGAGAGCGAAGACGAGCCGGACCCGCTGGGCTGCATGCGCAAGTTGCTGATTCAACTGATGCAGCAGATGCTGCACGAGCCGCGTACCCGGCGCATCAATGAGATCCTGCATCATAAGTGTGAATTCACCGATGACATGTGTGAGATCCGTCAGCAGCGCCAGGCCACGACCCGCGACTGCTACGAGCGTATAGCGCTGACGTTGACCAATGCAGTCAGGCGTGGGCAATTGCCTGCGGACATGGACCCGCAGCGTGCCGCTATTGCAATATTCGCTTACATCGACGGCATCATTGGCAGCTGGCTGCTGCTGCCGGACAGTTTCGATATTGCCGGGGATGCCGAGCGGTGGGTGGATACCGGGCTGGATATGCTGCGCTTGAGCCCGTCGCTGCGCAATTGAGCATTTGTGAGCATTTGTGAAGGTTGGCATAGGACGTTTCCCTGTCGTGCCCCGTGCCCGGTCAACAAAAAACACCGGCGCTGCTTGGAACGGTAGTCGGTGACCGGGTAGTCTGCCCCCAAGGACCATCAACTTTTCGTAGAGCCCTGGCATGAGTGCGCACAACCCGACCCTCAAAGGTGCCGAGCAGCCGCTCAAGGCAATCGCCCTGATGTGCATGGCGGTGCTGTTGTTCGCCAGCCACGATGCCCTGTCCAAATACCTTTCCGGCTTCTATGCCATCGTCATGGTGGTGTGGGCGCGCTATGTGGTGCACACCCTGCTGATGCTGGTGGTGTTCGTGCCGCGCAGCGGCTTCTCGGCGGTGGTGCGTACACGCCGCCCCGGCCTGCAACTGGCCAGGGCGCTGTGCCTGATCGGCACCAGCCTGTTCTTCACCACCGGCCTGCGTTACATCCCCCTGGCCGAAGCCACCGCCGTGAACTTCCTCGCGCCCCTGCTGGTAACCGCATTGTCGGTACCGCTGCTGGGTGAACGGGTCAGCCGCGCCCAGTGGCTGGCGGTGCTGGCCGGGTTTGTCGGCGTGCTGATCGTGGTGCGCCCGGGCGGGGCGCTGTTCACCCCCGCAATCCTGCTGCCGTTGTGTTCGGCCTTCTGCTTCGGCTGCTACCAGTTGCTCACGCGCAAGCTCAGCGGCATCGACAGCCCGACCACCAGCAACTTTCTCACCGGCATCTTCAACAGCCTGATCATGACCGCGCTGGTGCCATTCTTCTGGAGCATGCCGACCCTGGGGCATGGCCTGTTCATGATCGGCCTGGGCACCTGCGGGATGCTCGGGCACATGCTGCTGACCCAGGCCTTCCGGCATGCCGCGCCGGCCATGCTGGCGCCCTTCAGCTACGGGCAGATCCTGTTCGCCGGCCTGTACGGCTACCTCATTTTCAATCACACCCCGGACGCCTACGGCGTGGTCGGCATTGCGGTCATTTGCCTGAGCGGCCTGGCGGTGGCCTGGGCGCAGCGGCGCAACTGACTACTGCCGGCCGCGCAGCTCGCGGTTGGGCAATGCCAGCGCCGCCGACAATCCCAGCAGGGAGACGGCGGCGCTACCCAGCAACAGGTTGCGAAAGGTCTGCAGCAACTGCGCCTGCACCGCCGCACTGGCCTGGCCGTCCTTGAGGCTGCCGATCAACGCCTCGCCGGCCAGGCTGAAGCCGCTGTCGTGCAGCAGGCTGAGCAGCAGTGCCGACATGCAGGCCACGCCCATCGCCCCGCCCAGCGAGCGGAACAGGTTGGTGGTGCTGGTAGCCACACCGATGTCCCGCGGCTCCACTGCGCTCTGGGTTGCCACCAGCGAGGTGGGGAACTGCAGGCCCGAGGCGATGCCGGTCAGCAGCATGAACGCGCCACTGAGCAGCACGCCGTCGATCGGGCTCAGGGCCATGCCGATGATCGCCACCGGCATCAACAGTGCACCGCCCAGAATCTGCGGCTTGTAGCGCCCGGTCAGGCTGGTCAGGCGGCCGCCGCAATAGGCGCCGAGCGGCAGGCCCATAGCCAGGGGCAGCAGGTGCAGGGCGGCGCTGTCGGCGCCCGCCCCGGTGATGCTCTGAAAGCGCAGCGGCATCAGCATGGTCAGCGAGATGGCCTGGAAACTGGTGAAGAAGATCGTGCACCAGCACAGCACTGCCACCCGGTTGCCGAACAGCTGCAACGGCAGCAGTGGCTCGACGGCGCGGCGTTCGTGCAGCACGAATACGCCCAGCCCGAACAGGGCTGCCAGCAGCAGGCCGGCAACCGGGCCGGACCCGATGGGCTGGCCCTGGCCGATCAGGGTGATGCCCAGCAGCAGGGCCGTCAGGCCCAAGATCAACAGCACCGCGCCGGGGTAGTCCACCTGCGCCTTGCGTTGCGGCGTGGCCAGCCCGCGCAGGGTACGCTCGGTGACCCACCAGGCGGTCAGCCCCAGCGGCAGGTTCAGCCAGAACACCCAGCGCCACGACAGGTACTCGGTCAGCAGCCCGCCCAGCACCGGGCCGGCGACGCTGGCCAGGGCATACATGCTGCTGAAATAACCCTGGTAGCGACCGCGCTCGCGGGGCGGCACGAAGTCGCCGATGATCGCCTGGCTGACCGACACCATGCCGCCCGCGCCGATGCCCTGCAGTACCCGCGCCAGCACCAGTTGCTCCATGTTCTGTGCCAGCGCGCAGAACAGCGAGGCCAGGGTGAAAAGCCCGGTACCGGTCAGGATCATGCGCCGTCGGCCGTACAGATCGCCGAGCTT
Organism: Pseudomonas sp. PS01300; assembly: GCF_029960155.1. Taxonomy (NCBI): domain Bacteria; kingdom Pseudomonadati; phylum Pseudomonadota; class Gammaproteobacteria; order Pseudomonadales; family Pseudomonadaceae; genus Pseudomonas; species Pseudomonas sp. PS01300. The sequence continues at coordinate 19,181 of NZ_JASCPN010000073.1, forward strand.
GCCGTAGATCGGCACCGCCACGGTCATGGCCACCATGTAGCCGGAAATCACCCAGGCCAGCAGGGTCACGTCGTTGAATTGCGCGGAGATCGCCGGCATCGAGACCGCGACGATGGTCTGGTCCAGCGCGCCGAGGAAGATCGCCAGCATCAGCGCGACGAGCACGCTGCGCAGGGCGGGTTGCGGAGTGTTCAATTGCGTCACGAGGTAGCTCTGGGCAAGTGGGACCGGGTGCTGCCCAGTGTACTCGATAGCCTGCTAAGCGTCTTCGATGGGCTCGTAGGGCAGGCCCACGTAGTTTTCTGCCAGGGTCCTGCGCCCGGCCTCGGAGCCCACGAAGTAGTCCAGCTCGGTGTGCTGGATACGCTGGCTGAAGGCGTCGCTGTCGGGGAAGCGGTGCAGCATCGAGGTCATCCACCACGAGAAGCGTTCGGCCTTCCAGATGCGCCGCAGGCAGATCGCCGAGTAGCGTTCCAGCAGGTCGGTGCGGCCTTCGGCGTAGACCTTGCGCAGGATGTTGTACAGCGTGCTGACATCGCTGGCGGCCAGGTTCAGGCCCTTGGCCCCGGTGGGCGGCACGATGTGCGCGGCGTCGCCGACCAGGAACAGGCGCCCGTACTGCATCGGCTCCACCACGAAGCTGCGCAGCGGGGCGATGCTTTTCTCGATCGACGGGCCGGTGACCAGGCGCTCGGCCAGCTCGTCGGGCAGGCGCGACTTGAGTTCCTCCCAGAAGCGCTCATCCGACCAGTCCTCGACCTTCTCTTCGGCCGGCACCTGCACGTAGTAGCGGGTGCGGGTGGGCGAGCGCATGCTGCACAGGGCGAAGCCGCGTTCGTGGCGCGCGTACACCAGCTCGTCGCTGACCGGCGGGGTGTCGGCCAGGATGCCCAGCCAGCCGAACGGGTAGACCCGCTCGAACACCTGCAGCGCCTCGCTCGGAATCGACTGGCGTGCCACCCCGTGATAACCGTCGCAGCCGGCAATGTAGTCGCAGTCCAGGCGATGCTGCTGGCCGTCCTTTTCGTAGGTGACGTAAGGCTGCCCAGTCTTCATGTCGTGCGGGCGCACGTTCTCGGCGTGGTAGACCGTGGTCGCACCGCTGTCGGCGCGGGCGGCCATCAGGTCGCGGGTGACTTCGGTCTGGCCGTAGATCATCACGCCCTGGCCGCCGGTCAGGCCCTTGAGGTCGATGTGCTCGCGGCGCCCGTCGAAGGCCAGCTCGAAGCCGGCATGGGGCAGCCCTTCGGCGTCCATGCGCTGACCGACCCCGGCTTCGCGCAGCAGCTCGACCATGCCCTGTTCGAGCACGCCGGCGCGGATACGCCCCAGTACATAGTCGGGGCCCTGGCGTTCGAGGATGACGTTGGAGATGCCGGCGTTGTGCAGCAACTGGCCGAGCAGCAGGCCGGACGGGCCCGCACCGATGATCGCGACTTGGGTTTTCATGGTTGTTGGACTTTTTATGATTGGAGTACCTGCATTTTTCGCTTGCGGGCTGGCCTTCTGAAGGGACAAACCGAGCACAAAGCGGTACTTTTCGCTAATGGGTGCGTTTATCGGACAGTGGTCGGGAAGCGAGGGTGTGATGAACAGGGTGTCGATTCCGGTATTCAAGCTGTACGGCGAGACGCTGGGCTGGCCGACGCCCGACCTGCTGCACAGCGAGTCGATCCCGGCGCGCAGCCGCCTGCACCAGTGGGAGATCGAGCCGCACCGGCATGCCGACCTGTGGCAGCTGCTGTTTCTGTACAGGGGCCAGGCCGAGATCGAGCTGGAGGGGCAGGTGTGTCGCCTGGAGCAGGCGGCGATCCAGGTGGTGCCGGCGCTGTGCGTGCACGGCTTTCGTTTTTCCGAAGACATCGACGGTTATGTGGTGACCCTGGCGGCGCCGCTGGTGGAGGTGCTGCAGCGGCAACTGACGGGCGTGCCAGCCGCCCTGCAGCGCGGCGCCAGTTACCTGGCCGGGGCCGACGCCGATTACCTCAACAGCCTGTTCAGCACCCTGCAGGCCGAGTACCAGCAGGACCTGCCCGGGCGCGAGTTGCAGCTGCATTCGCTGATCAACCTGATGGTGGTGTGGATCAGCCGCCAACAGTTGCGCCGCAGTGCCGGTGCCCAGGTGCCGGAACGTGGGCGCGAGTATCTGCAGCGTTTCAACGGGCTGGTGGAGCAGCAGTTTCGCCAGCAGCCGAGCGTGGAGCAGCTGGCGCATCAGGTGGGGGTGTCGGTGGCAACGCTCAATACCTTGTGCCGGGCATTGGCCGGGCAGTCGGCGCTGCAGATCGTGCACCAGCGCATCGTGCTGGAAGCCAAGCGCGACCTGATCTACACCAGCCTCACGATCAACCAGTTGGCTGACAGCCTGGGTTTTGCCGACCCGGCGTACTTCTCGCGCTTCTTCCGGCGCATGACCGGCCTTTCGCCCCGCGACTTTCGTCGTCGTGAACCTTCGCTGGCTACCTGACCACGCTCAGTGTGCCGGCATGGGGCAGGCAGTGGGCGGAGCTGCAGCTGGACGCCGCATAGGGTTGCTGGCGCAGCAGCTCGACCCGATACGCCGCTGCCCCGTACACCCCGAGCACGGCAGTGATGGCCAACAGGGCAGCGCACTTTCTGGATTTCAGGGTCATGGCACCAACCTCCTGTATCCCGCACACAGATGCTTCTACAAGCATAGGCCAGCATTGCGCCAGGTGCCTGCCGGTCAGTCCAGGCCGTGGTCCCAGTGGGGCGGGTCGGTGAAGCGTGCCGCCAGAAAGTCGAGCATGCTGCGCAGGGTTGCGGGCATGTGCTTGCGCGAGGTGTACACCGCGTTCAGGCCCAGTTCGCGGGGCCTGGCCTCGGGCAGCAGGCGTACCAGCGTGCCGCTGCGCAGGGCTTGCCACACCAGGTAGGTGGGCAGCATGGCGATACCGGTGCCGGCCAGGGTGGCGCGCTCCAGGGTCAGGGCCTCGTTGGCGCTGATATTGCCTTGCACCGGCACCGACACCTGTTCGCCGTCGACCTCGAAATGCCAGAGGCTGTGGCCGAAGTACGAATGGGTCAGGCAGTTGTGCTGGCTCAGGTCCTGCACCTGGCGCGGTACGGGGTGCTCGCGCAGGTAGGCTGGCGAGGCGCACACCACCGAGCGGCACACACTCAGGCGGCGGGCGATGAGGTTGGGGTCCAGGTCGTTGCTGACGCGGATGGCCAGGTCGATGCGTTCGTCCACCAGGTTGACCGTGCGGTCGAGCATCTGCAGGTCGACCTTCACCAGCGGGTAGCGCTTGACGTAGTCCGCTACCGCTTCCACCAGTTGCGCATGCCCGAACGAGGTACTGACGCTGATGCGCAGTTCGCGGGGCGTCATCCGGGGCGCCCACTGCCGCGTGCAGGTCGCCCACCAGTTCCAGCATCTGCCGGCAGCGCGGCAGGGTTTCCAGGCCGGCGGCAGTCAGGCTCAGCTTGCGCGTGGTGCGCTGCATCAGGCGCGCCCCCACCCAGTCCTCCAGCTCGGCCAGGTAACGCGAAACCACAGGGCGTGACAGGTCCAGTTGGTCGGCGGCGGCCGACTGGCTGCCCAGGTCGACTACGCTGACGAACACCTTCATTGCGGTGAGACGGTCCATGATCTGCCCGATTTCAGAAACAAACTATGTTGGAGCATCGCATTTTTTGTGATGGTTCGTGCAACTAAGCTGTGCCTCATCGATGACTTGAACAGGTATTGCTTGATGGCTGCTTTCTTTTCCCTGCGTCGCCTGCTGCTGGCGTGTGCCGCTTTAGGTGCGATCACCCAGGCCGTTGCCGGCGACGCACCGCTGAAACTGGACGTGTACAACCCCGGCAGCGAGGCGCTGTTTCCGGTCAGCTCGGTGATCGTCAGTGGCCAGCACGAGGCGATTCTGGTGGATGCACAGTTCGGCAAGGGCCAGGCCGAGCAGGTGCTGAAGAAGCTTCGCGATAGCGGCAAGCAACTCACCACCATCTACATCAGCCATGGCGACCCGGACTATTACTTCGGCCTCGACACCCTGACCCGTGCCTACCCCAAGGCCAAGGTGCTGGCGTCGCAGGCGACGGTCGCGCACATCAAGCAGACCATGGCTGCCAAGCTTGCCTACTGGGGCCCGCAGATGGGGGCCGACAAGCCAGCCCGGCTCATCGTGCCTGACGTGCTGCCCGGCAACGTGCTCACCCTTGAAGGGCAGCGTCTTGAAGTGATCGGCCTGGACGGCCCGCAGCCCGACCGCAACTTTGTATGGGTCCCGTCGATCAAGGCGGTGGTCGGCGGGGTAGTGGTGGCCGAGAACCTGCACGTGTGGATGGCCGACACCCAGTCGGCGCAGTCGCACAAGGACTGGCTCGCGACCCTGGCGCGCATCGAGCAGCTGGCGCCGCAGACGGTGGTGCCGGGGCATTACCTGGGGCAGAGCAAGGGGTCGCTCGAGGCGGTGCGCTTCACCGCCGATTACATCCGCGCCTTCGATGCCGAAACCGCCAGGGCGGCCAACTCGGCCGAGCTGGTCGCTGCAATGAAAAAACGTTACCCCGGCCTGGGCGAGGAGAGCTCGCTGGAGCTCGGCGCCAAGGTCGCCAAGGGCGAAATGAAGTGGTAAGTGTCGTTCAATCCTGATCGGAGGTTTCCATGAGCAAGATCGCAATCATCGGTGCTACCGGACGTGCCGGCAGCCAGTTGCTGGAAGAGGCCCTGCGCCGTGGCCACAGCGTCACCGCCATTGCCCGCGACCCGTCGCGCCTGCAGGGGCGCGAAGGGGTGAGCACGGTAGCCCTGGACGTGACCCGGGGCGAGGGGCTGGAGCAGGCCGTTGCCGGGCATGACGTGGTGCTCAGCGCCGCGCACTTTGCCACGGTGCCGGCGCAGGCGATCATCGGGCCGGTCAAGAAGGCCGGGGTCAAGCGCCTGCTGGTGGTGGGCGGGGCGGGCAGCCTGCTGCTGCCGTCAGGGGAGCGCGTGATCGACGCGCCGGACTTCCCCGAGGCCTACAAGGCCGAGGCGAGCGCAGGTGGCGATTTTCTGCAGGCCTTGCGCCAGGAGCAGCAACTGGACTGGACCTTCCTGTCGCCGTCGGCGGAGTTCGTCGAAGGCGAGCGCACCGGTAGCTACAGGGTGGGCAAGGATCACCTGCTGGTCGACGCGAAGGGCAGGAGCTGGATCACCTTTGCCGACTATGCGATTGCGTTGCTCGATGAGGTAGAGAAGCCAGCGCATTCGCGTCAGCGCTTTACTGTGGGGTACTAGGGGCTGTATGAAAAGTCTTGAGACGAAGGTCAGGCAAGGCGAAAACAGCCGAGGAAGCGGAGTTTACGGGTTGTAAATGAGCATTCCGAGGCTGTTTTCAACGCAGCATCACCGAGTATCAAGGCTTTTCGTACAGAGCCTAGAAAGCATTCGCCGGCAAGGCCGGCTCCTACAGGTATAGGAGCCGGCCTTGCCGGCGACTGCATCAACGCGGAG
>NZ_JASCPN010000074.1:0-23362 GCF_029960155.1 Pseudomonas sp. PS01300
AATGCGCAGGCACCGCATCGATGCCATCGCGGGTCAAGCCCGCTCCCACAGGAGCTGGCGCCGTCCTTGTGGGAGCGGGCTTGACCCGCGATAGGCATTCACACCGAAACCGGTTTCAACATCCCCCGCTCGACAATGAACCCGATCACCGCCTGCAAACCCTGCCCCGTCTTCAGGTTGCTGAACGTCCACGGCCGCTCGGGCCGCATGCGCCGGGTGTCCTTTTCCATCACCTCCAGCGACGCGCCCACATAGGGCGCCAGGTCGATCTTGTTGATCACCAGAAAATCCGACTTGGTGATCCCCGGCCCGCCCTTGCGCGGGATCTTCTCGCCCTCGGCCACGTCGATCACGTAGATCGTCAGGTCGGCCAGCTCCGGGCTGAAGGTGGCACTCAGGTTGTCACCGCCACTCTCGACGAAGATCACTTCCAGGTTGCCGAACTTGCGCGCCAGATCCTCCACCGCCGCCAGGTTCATCGAGGCATCTTCACGGATCGCGGTATGCGGGCAGCCGCCGGTCTCCACGCCGACGATGCGCTCGGGTTCGAGCGCGCCGGCTTCGGTAAGGATGCGCTGGTCTTCCTTGGTGTAGATGTCGTTGGTGACCACGGCGATCTGGTAGTCATCGCGCATGGCCTTGCACAGCGCTTCGAGCAGCGCGGTCTTGCCGGAGCCGACCGGGCCGCCGACACCGACGCGCAGGGGTTGCTGGTAGCTTTGCATGGCAGTTTCCTCAGGATCGGAACAATCGGGTGTATTGGGTTTCATGGCGGGCAGAGGCAATCGCCAGCAACGGCAGGCCGCCGCCCAGGTGTTCATCAGGTACGTCCAGCGCCCACTCCAGTACCGCAGGCAGCTCCTCGCACAACTCGCGCAGCAGGGTCTGGGCTGCCTGCTGACCGAACGGCACCAGCTTGACCCCGGCCATCACCGCCCCTTCCAGCCAGGCAAAGCCATGCCCCAGGGCCAGCTCACGCAGCGGGATCTGCCAGTGCACGGCCAGCCAGGCCATGCCGCCCAGCTGGCTCAGCTCGACGCTGCTGCGCCAGGCCGGCGCCTGACACAGCTGCCAGCCATCGAGCAGGCGCGCCAGGGCCTTGCCGCGCTGGCGTTCCTCCAGGCGCAGCTCGGCGGTTTCGCGGTTGGCCAGCAAAAAGCTGCTCCAGTGGGCGAACGCATCGGCATCTTGCGCGCGGCACGCGCTGTACAGCCGTTGCAGCAGCGGCCAGTCGAGGTGGCCGAGGGTGTCGTGCAACTGCTCGCGCTGCCAGGCGCCAAAGCCGTCGGCCCCCGTCACCCAGCCCGCCTCCACCGCCCACTCCAACCCCTGGGAATAGGTGAAGCCCCCCACCGGCAGGTTGGCGCTGACCAGTTGCAGCAGGCGCAGCAACTGCAGGTTGGCGCTCATCAGCCGGCCAGCACCAGGGCGGCACCGGCCAGCAGGCCGCCGCCACAGGCCTTCTGCAGCCCAGGGTGACGGCGCAACAGGCGCCCGGCGCCATAGCCTGCCAGCAGCAACAGGCCGCTGACCGCGACAAAGCCTGCGCTGAACACCCAGAACGCGCCCGGGCTGGCTTCGACGCCGTGGGCCCAGCCGTGAAACAGCGCGAACACCGGCATGACCAGCGCCAGCAGCACCTGGCGGCTGGGCAGCAGCAGCGCCGCGGCGGCCACCAGCAGCGAGCCGATGATCATGCTCTCCATGCCGATCACGCCCCCGAACAGATGGCCCATCAGCGCGCCGCCGAACATCGCCGCCAGCGTGGCCAGCGGCAGCGCCAGGGTGCGCCCGGTCAGGGCGGCCAGCACCCCGGTGCCCAGCAGCATCAGCAGGTGGTCAAGCCCGGTGAGCGGGTGCAGCAACCCGTCCTGCAGGGGGTTGCTGTCGTGGCCGGGGTGGGCGAACGCAGGGACGGCGATCAGCAGCAAGGCAAACGCGAGGGTCTTTTTCATCGTGCAACTCCATGTCGAAATCAGTGGGCGTGGCCAGGCACGCGAACAAAGGGGTGATCGTTGTGGCTGTGGCTGTGCGGCGCGCTCTGGTAGGCGCCGGCCTCGGGCTCGAACGGCGCCTGCTCCACCGTCACCTCAAGGCCGAAGCCACGCACCATGTCGTCCAGCACATGGTCGTGCTGGTACCGCACGAAATCGCGCTCGATCTGCAACGGCACATGCCGATTGCCCAGGTGATAGGCGGCGCGGGCCAGCGCCAGCGGGTCGGCGCAGCGCACCGTCGAGACCTGCTCCGGCGCCGCCAGCACGCGAATCACCTCACGCCCCTGGGCGTCGGCCAGCAGCTCGCCGCCGCGAATCAGCTGGCCGCGTTCGAGCATCAGCCCGGCCTCGCGCCCGTCATCCAGGGTGATGCGCACGCGGCTCTTGATGCGCGTATCCAGGCTCAGGGTGGCAGTGGCGCCGATGTGTGCGGCCTGGTTCAGGCGTTGCGTCAACAGGATCATGCTCGCTCCTCAAAACAGAAAATAACGCTGCGCCATCGGCAGCACGCTGGCCGGTTCGCACACCAGCAGCTCGCCGTCGGCGCGTACCTCATAGGTTTGTGAATCCACTTCGATGGTGGGCATCAGCCCGTTGTGCAGCATGTCGGCCTTGCGCACCGTGCGACAGCCCCGGGCCACGCCGATCAGGCTGCGCAGGCGCAGTTCATGGTGAACGCCACGCTCCACCGCGGCCTGGGACAGGAACGTCATGCGCGTGGCGTTGCGCGCCTGGCCCAGGGCGCCGAACATCGGCCGGTAGTGCACCGGCTGCGGCGTGGGTATCGAGCCGTTGATGTCGCCCATCGGCGCCATCACGATCATCCCGCCCTTGAGCACCAGTGCGGGCTTGACCCCGAAGAACGCCGGCGACCACAGCACCAGGTCGGCCAGCTTGCCGGCCTCCAGCGAACCGACTTCATGGGCGATGCCATGGGTCAGCGCCGGGTTGATGGTGTACTTGGCGATGTAGCGCTTGACCCGGAAGTTGTCGCTGCGCGCGGTGTCAGGCGCCAGCGGGCCGCGGCGCAGTTTCATCTGGTGCGCCACCTGCCAGGTGCGCAGCACCACCTCGCCCACCCGGCCCATGGCCTGGGAGTCGGACGAGGTCATCGAGAACGCGCCGATGTCGTGCAGGATGTCTTCGGCGGCAATCGTCTCGCGGCGGATGCGCGACTCGGCGAAGGCCACGTCCTCGGGGATGCTGGTGTCCAGGTGGTGGCACACCATCAGCATGTCCAGGTGCTCGTCCACGGTGTTGACGGTGTACGGCAAGGTCGGGTTGGTGGAGGACGGCAGCACGTTGGCGTAACCCGCCGCACGGATGATGTCCGGCGCATGCCCGCCGCCCGCGCCCTCGGTATGGAAGGTGTGAATGGTGCGGTCGCCGATGGCGGCCAGGGTGTCTTCGATGCAGCCGCTCTCGTTGAGGGTGTCGCTGTGCAGCGCCACCTGCACGTCCATCGCCTCGGCCACGCCCAGGCAACAGTCGATGGCCGCCGGGGTCGAGCCCCAGTCTTCGTGCAGCTTGAGCCCCACCGCCCCGGCCTCGATCTGCTCGCGCAGGGCCTGGGGTTGCGAGGCATTGCCCTTGCCCAGCAGGCCGATGTTGATCGGCAGTTCGTCGGCGGCCTGGAGCATGCGCGCCAGGTACCAGGTGCCCGAGGTGCAGGTGGTGGCGTTGGTGCCGGTGGCCGGCCCGGTGCCGCCGCCGATGAAGGTGGTGATGCCCGACACCAGCGCCTCGTCGACCTGCTGCGGGCAGATGAAATGAATGTGCGAGTCGATGCCGCCGGCGGTGACGATCTTGCCCTCGGCGGCGATCACCTCGGTGCCCGGCCCCACCGCCAGGGTCACGCCAGGCTGCACGTCGGGGTTGCCGGCCTTGCCGATGCCGAAGATGCGCCCGTTCTTCACGCCGATATCGGCCTTGACGATGCCCCAGTGGTCGATGATCAGGGCGTTGGTCAGCACCAGGTCCATGGCCTCGGCGGCCAGCATCTGGCCCTGGCCCATGCCGTCGCGGATCACCTTGCCGCCGCCGAACTTGACCTCTTCACCGTAGACCGTGAAGTCCTGCTCGACCTCCACCCACAGCTCGGTGTCGGCCAGGCGCACGCGGTCGCCCACGGTGGGGCCGAACATGTCGGCATAGGCACGCCGGGAAATACGGCTCATGCCACGGCCTCCAGCTTGCCCATCACCCGGCCCTGGAAGCCATACACCTCGCGCTTGCCGGCATAGGCCACCAGGTTGACGGTGCGCGCCTGGCCGGGTTCGAAGCGCACGGCAGTGCCGGCGGCGATGTCCAGGCGAAAGCCGCGGGTGGCCTCGCGCTCGAACACCAGAAAGGCGTTGACCTCGTAGAAGTGATAGTGCGAGCCGACCTGGATCGGCCGGTCGCCATGGTTGGCCACGCTGACGCTGATCGTGGCGCGACCGGCGTTGAGTTCGATGTCGCCGTCGGCGACCTGGATTTCTCCGGGAATCATGGGCTGCTCCTGGGCAGGTCAGACGATAGGGTCGTGGACGGTGACCAGCTTGGTCCCGTCGGGAAAGGTCGCTTCCACCTGCACGTCGTGGATCATCTCGCTGACGCCTTCCATCACCTGGTCACGCCCGAGCACTTCGCGGCCCAGGCTCATCAGCTCGGCCACCGTGCGCCCGTCGCGGGCACCTTCCATCACGCTGGCACTGATCAGCGCCACCGCCTCGGGGTAGTTGAGCTTCAGCCCACGGGCCAGGCGGCGCTCGGCGAGCAACGCGGCGGTGAACAGCAGCAGTTTGTCTTTCTCTCTCGGGGTCAGCTCCATGGTGCGGTCTCTCAAGTGGCCCAGATGCGCGGCGGGCATGGCGGCAAGCCGACGACGGTCGGTCGCAGGGCGCGCCACAGCCGCTGCAGGGTGGATTGCAGGCGTTGGTTGTCGTGGTCGAGCAGGCGCACCACCAGCAGCTGGCCAAGCAGCGTGGCGCCGGCGGGCACCGGCAGCGGGTGGATCAGTTCGCGCACCTGTTCAAGCAGTTGCTCGTTGGCCGGGGCGGCGCAGAAGGTGGCCAGCAGCGGGTGGCCGCCCAGCTTGTGCAGGTGCCCACCCTGCAGGCGCAGGCGCTCGTGCAGGCCGGGGTCGTCGGGCATGTCCACCTGCAGCCGGCTGTCCACGGCGCCATGGCTGAAGGCCTCGCCCATTACCGGGCGGCCCAGGCACAGGGTTTCCCAGGCCAGCAGGCGCGCGCCGGGGGCCAGGCTGAAATGGCTGTGCAGCGATACCCGCGCGCCGGGGAAGCAGATGCTGTCCTGGGGCAGCCACTCCAGGGTGCTGCCCTCGGCCAGGTGAAAGCGCTGGCGCAGCACCGAGGTGGGCCCGGCGCTGCGGTAGAACTTGGTGGCACCAGGCATGGTCAGCAGCGCATGGCTGCCCGGCTCCAGGTGCAGGTTCAGGGCCAGGCGATCCCCCCCCACCACCCCGCCCGGGGGGTGCAGCACATACACATGGCAGGGGTCGCCTTCGGGGTAGAACGGGCGCTGCACCAGAAGTGGGCCGAAATGCTGGCGTGCACCAATTCGGGTCCGCCCCTGACCTGCGACGAAGCGCAGGTTCAGTTCGGCGTTCCAGCCGGCCGGATCAACCGGCGCGGGGATAAATCGTTGAGCTAGCGTCATGCACGGCGGCCCTGGGCAATGGAGTGGCGACACGGCAAGGCCGGTGTCTGACCAATCGATCAGCTATCGATGCCAGGGGCAATGCAGGTTGCGAGCCAATGTTGTGCATTGGCGTGGTCACGGCGTAGGAAACGCCCTGCGATGGTTACTGCTGGCCAAACAGGTCATGGGCGTCGAGCAGCCGGTAGGCGATCTCGGGACGTTTTTCGAGGGCGCGGCGGATGGCCGCCGGTATGCTCTGGCGGGTCTTGCGGCACAACCCTGGCGGGCCCTCGACCTCGATACGGATACCGCGCATGGTGCGCACTTCATTGGGGCCGGGGGCGATGTGCACCTGGATGCCGAGCTGATCGAACAAGCGGCGCTGCAGGTGTTCGAGGTCGGGCAGGCTCTGCAGGTTTTCCAGGCGTTGGAGCAGGCGGTTTTCTTCCTGGCGGGTCAGGCGCAGAATGCGCAGGTCGGCGCCCGGCGTTTCGAGCAGGCGTTCGCGCTCGCAGATGCAGGCACCGGGTGGGCAGGGTTGGCGCAGCGGTATGATGGGCTCCATGAGGCCCAAGCATAGTCACCGGCCCCTGCGCCGGCAACGCCGGCTCCTGCCCGGTTTGCGTCGCCTGCAGGCGCCGGCGTTGCTGGCGAAGGCGTCACTGGAGATCCTTGCATGAAACAACCCGAACTCGACCTGTTCGGCCCACCCGCCCTCGGCGCCCCCGAATGGATCGGCAAGCAGACGCTGCTGCTGCCAGGCTTTGCCCTGGACCTCGTCGAGCCCCTGCTGCCGGCCCTGCGCACGGTGCTGCGCGCCGCACCGTTTCGCAACCAGCTCACCCCCGGCGGGCGCACCATCGAAGTGGCGGTCACCAATTGCGGGCCGCTGGGCTGGGTCAGCGACCGCCTGGGCTACCGCTACAGCCCCTTCGACCCGCTCACCGGCAAGCCCTGGCCTGCCCTGCCCACGCTGCTCGCCGAGCTGGCCGCTGCCGCTGCAGAGGCCGCCGGCTTCGCCCATTTCAGGCCCGACGCCTGCCTGATCAACCACTACCAGCCCGGCAACCGCCTGACCCTGCACCAGGACCGCAACGAACGCGACTTCAGCCAGCCCATCGTGTCGATCTCGCTGGGCCTGCCGGCGGTGTTCCTGTTCGGCGGGCACACCCGCAGCGAACCCACCCGCAAGGTCGGCCTGCAGCACGGCGACGTGATGGTCTGGGGCGGCGAGGATCGCCTGCGCTTTCACGGGGTCAACCCGCTCAAGGACGGCGAGCACCCACTGCTGGGCGCCCGCCGCATCAACCTGACCCTGCGCAAGGCCGGTCAACCCGATTGAACTCCCGCCGGTCTGCGCCCCTCCCACTTCATAGGGTTTGTATGAACGATGGAGCACGGCAATGGCCAAGCCACTGCAGGAATACCAGCGCAAGCGCAACTTCGACGCCACCCCGGAGCCGGCCGGCAAGGCCCGCCGCGGCGCGCGCGCGCAGGCATTGCAGTTCTGCATCCAGAAGCACGACGCCAGCCACCTGCATTACGACTTTCGCCTTGAGCTGAACGGCACCCTCAAGAGCTGGGCCATCCCCAAGGGCCCGTCACTGGACCCGAAGGTCAAGCGCCTGGCCGTCCACGTCGAAGACCACCCGCTGGACTACGCCAGCTTCGAGGGCAGCATCCCCGCAGGCCATTACGGTGCAGGCGAAGTGATCGTGTGGGACCGCGGCGTGTGGCTGCCCGAGGGCGACCCGGCCCAGGCCTATGCCAGCGGCAAGCTGCGCTTTCGCCTGCAGGGCGAAAAGCTGAACGGCACCTGGCATCTGTTTCGCACCCGCCTTGGCGGCAAGAAGGAACAGTGGATGCTGGTCAAGTCCGACGACGAGGCTGCCCGCGCCGAGGCCGACTACGACGTGCTGCAGGCCCAGCCCGACAGCGTGCTCAGCGAGCGCAGCCTGATCCCGCGCACCAAGGGCAAGGGCCAAGACAAGGACAAGCCCAAGGCCGCACCCCCGCCTCGCCGCCCAGCCAGGGCCGGCACACTGAGTGCGGCCAGGAAGACCACCCTGCCCGCCGCCCTCACGCCGCAACTGGCCACCCTGGTGGAAACCCCGCCGCAAGGCGACTGGCGCTACGAGGTCAAGTTCGACGGCTACCGCATCCTGGCGCGCATCGACGGCGACGACGTGCGCCTGTTCACCCGCAACGGCCACGACTGGACCGCGCGCATGCCGCTGCAGGCCAAGGCCCTGGCCAGCCTGGGGCTGAGCTCGGCCTGGCTGGATGGCGAAGTGGTGGTGGCCAACGCCGAGGGTATCGCCGACTTCCAGGCCCTGCAGAACGCCTTCGACAGCGACACCGATGCCAACATCGTCTACTACCTGTTCGACCTGCCCTACCTCAATGGCATGGACCTGCGCCAATGCCCGTTGCAGGAGCGGCGCGCCGCCCTGGCGGCCGTGCTTGAACCGGCCGACGAACAACGCCTGCGTTTGAGTGCCGATTTCGACGAAGCCCCCGAGTCCCTGCTGGCCAGCGCCTGCCAGATGCAGATGGAGGGCCTGATCGGCAAACGTGCCGACAGCCTCTATGTATCGCGGCGCAGTCACGACTGGATCAAGCTCAAGTGCAAGCAGCGCCAGGAATTCGTGATCGTCGGCTTCACCGAACTCAAGGGCAGCCGCGCCGCCTTCGGCGCCCTGCTGCTGGGGGTACACGACGCCGACAGCGGCCAGCTGCGCTACGCCGGCAAGGTCGGCACCGGCTTCAATACCGCCACCTTGCAGAGCCTGCTCCAGCGCCTCACCCCGCTCGAGGTGAAAAAGCCCGCGGTCGCCAACCCACCCACCGGCGCCGAAGCCCGCGGCGTGCACTGGCTCAGGCCACAGCTGCTGGCCGAGGTGGCCTACGCCCAGATGACCCGCGAAGGGGTGGTACGCCATTCGGTGTTCCATGGCCTGCGCGAAGACAAGCCGGCCCGCGCCATCGGCCTGGAGAAACCCGTGAAAGCGCCTAACCGCAAAGCCTCCGACAACACCCTGCGCATCACCCACCCCGACCGGGTGATCGATGCCAGCAGCGGCACCGACAAACGCCAGGTGGCCGAGTACTACGCCCAGGTCGCCGAATGGATCCTGCCGCACCTCAAGCGTCGCCCCGTGGCGCTGGTGCGCGCACCGGAGGGCCTGAGCGGCGAGCTGTTCTTCCAGAAGAACGCCGCCCAGCTGAACATCCCGGGCCTGGAGAGTCACGACAAGGCCGAGGCCGGCCAGGCAGTGATGATCATCGACCGCGCCGACACCCTGCTGGGCGCGGTACAGATGAACACCCTGGAACTGCACACCTGGAACGCCACCGCCAGGGACTTCGACAAACCCGACCGTTTCGTGCTCGACCTCGACCCCGACCCGGCATTGCCCTGGAAGGCGATGGTCGAAGCGACCCAGCTGACCCTGGCACTGCTCGACGAACTGGGCCTGCAGGCGTTTCTGAAAACCAGTGGCGGCAAGGGCATGCACGTGGTGGTGCCGCTGACCCGGCGTGCCGGCTGGGACGAGGTCAAGGCGTTCAGCCATGCCATCGTCACCCACATGGCCGGGTTGTTCCCCGACCGGCTGTCCGCCGTTTCGGGGCCTAAGAACCGCGTGGGGCGCATCTTCATCGACTACCTGCGCAACGCCCGTGGCGCCACTACCGTGTGCGCCTATTCGCTGCGCGCCCGCGAAGGGCTGCCGGTGTCGGTACCGATCCGCCGCGAAGAGCTCACCGAACTCAAGGGCGCCAACCAGTGGAACCTGCACAACCTGGGCGAGCGCCTGGCCAATGGCGACGACCCCTGGGCCGACTACGACAAGACCCGCCAGTCGCTCACCGTGGCGCTGCGCAAGCGCATGGGCGTGGCATGAAGGGCCTGGACTGGATCGACCTGCTGCAGTGGCCGGCCATGCTGCTCACCCTGGTGGCAGCCTGGTGGATCGGCTCGCGTCAGCCGCGTCGGCGGCGCATCGGCTTCTGCTGCTTCATGGCCAGCAACCTGCTGTGGGTGGTGTGGGGCTGGCAGACCGAGGCATGGGCATTGATCGTGCTGCAGTTCTGCCTGTGCGCCATGAACCTGCGCGGCCTGAAAAAGAATACCTCGACCCACGCTGCGTGCCCCAAGGAGTCCGCCTCATGAGCATTGTTCAAACCTTCGACCTGGGCCGCCTGGACACCCTGCTGCGCCAGTTCGCCGAGCGCCCGCAACCGCTGAACCTGGACAGCCAGCTGCTCGAACTGATGCAGGCCCTGCAGGCAGCCGGCCTGGAACGCCTGCCGTTGCCCGGCCAGGGCCAGACGCTGCAGCGCTGGCAGACCCTGGCGCGGGTGGCTGGCGCCGACCTGGCCCTGGCCAAGCTGTATGAAGGGCATACCGATGCCCTGGCGATACTCGCCGAATGCGCCGGGGCGCACCTGGCCGGCAGCGGGATATGGGGCGTGTGGGCGGCCGAGCCGCCCAGCGCACGGGTGCGCATCGTGGCTCGCGACAACCAGCGGGTGTACCTGCAGGGGCGCAAGGCCTGGTGCTCCGGCGCGCTGCAGATCGACCACGGCCTGCTCACCGCCTGGGACGAAGACGAACAGCCGCAACTGGTGGCGCTGGACCTTGCCGAGACGGGTCTGCACCGGGTGGCAGACGGCTGGCAAGCGGTGGGCATGGGCATTACCGCCAGCGTCGAGCTGGAACTGGAACACACCCCGGCGCACCTGGTGGGTGGCCCTGGCCAGTACCTCGGTCGCCCCGGCTTCTGGCACGGCGGCGCCGGCATCGCCGCCTGCTGGTACGGCGCCGCCGAGGCGCTGGCCGACTACTTGCGCGAACACTGCCGCCAGCCACGCCCCGACCCCCACGCCGACGCCCACCTGGGCGCGGTGGACGCTGCCCTGTGCGGCGCCGCTGCTGCCCTGCGCGAGTGCGCCGCACAGATCGACGCACAGCCCCAGGCCGATGCCCAGTTCGCCGTACGCCGGGTGCGAGCCCAGGTCGAATACGCCGCCACCCTGGTGCTGACCCACGTGGGCCGCGCCCTGGGTGCCACCCCGTTCTGCCGCAACAGCCACTTCGCCCGGCTCAGCGCCGACCTGCCGGTGTTCCTGCGCCAGAGCCACGCCGAGCGCGACCTGGCCGAACTGGGCCGGCAACTGGCCGGGCGTGAAGCCGGCGGGTGGCAGCTATGAGCGTCGACAACCCGATCAAGGCAGCCGGCAGCGGCACGCCATTGTCGCTGTGGCAGGCGTCCAGCGCCCTGGCCCAGGTCGCCACGGTGCAGGCCGATGAGCTGCTGCCCCCCGGTGCGCGCCTGGTGGTGGTGGCGCCCCACCCGGATGACGAGGTGCTTGGTTGCGGTGGCCTGCTGTCGACCTTCTGCGACCGTGAGCAGGCGTTGCTGCTGGTGTCGGTGACCGATGGCGAAGGCAGCCACCCCGGCTCGCTCGCCTGGCCAGGCGAGCGCCTGCGCGTTCAGCGCCCCCTGGAAAGCCGCGCAGCCCTGGCCGCGCTGGGGCTGGACGTAGACCGGGTGGCCTGGCAGCGCCTGCACCTGGCCGACAGTGGCGTGGCCGCGCACGAAGCGCAGCTGGCCCATGCGCTGGTGCGTTGCCTGCGCCCCGGCGACCGGGTGCTGAGCACCTGGCGCCTGGACGGCCACTGCGACCACGAGGCCGTGGGCCGTGCCAGCGCACAGGCGGCGCAGACCGTGGGCGCGCAACTGATCGAGGTGCCGATCTGGGCCTGGCACTGGGCCCGGCCGGACGACCCGCGCCTGCCGTGGCGCCGTGCGCGCAAGCTGGCGCTCAGCCCGCAGCAACTTGCGCGTAAGCGCGCCGCCATCGCCGCGCATGCCAGCCAGCTCCATGCCGATGGCGAGCAGCCACCGGTGTTGAGCCAGACCACCCTGCAACGCCTTCTGCAACCTTTCGAACTGCTGTTTCTATGACGGGTGTTTCCATGAGCGTATCGCCGCAGTATTTCGAACAGCTGTTCGAGCACGATGAAGACCCCTGGGCCTTTCGGACCCGCTGGTACGAGAAGCGCAAGCGCGACCTGACCCTGGCCTGCCTGCCGCGCCAGTACTACACGCGCATCTTCGAGCCCGCCTGCGCCAACGGCGAGCTCAGTGCAGTGCTGGCCGAGCGCACAGAGGCCCTGCTGTGCCAGGACCTCAATGCCACTGCCGTGGAGCTTGCGCGCCGGCGCCTGGCAGCCTGCCCCCAGGCCAGTGTGAGCCAGGGCCACCTGCCCGGCGACTGGCCGGGGGGCGAGTTCGACCTGATCGTGCTCAGCGAGATCGGCTACTACCTCGACCCCGCGCAGTGGCTGCAGGTGATCGAACAGGCCGTGGCCAGCCTGAGCCCTGGCGGTGCGCTGCTGGCCTGCCACTGGCTGCACCCCATCGACGGCTGCCCGCAGGATGGCCGCCAGGTACACGCCCTGCTCGATCAGCGCCTGCCGCTGTACCGCGCCGTGCGCCACGAAGAAGCCGACTTCCTGCTCGAATACTGGTGTTGCCAGCCATGTGCCATTGACCTGCAGGAGCCTTGCCTATGATCGGCGTGATCGTCCCCGCGCATAATGAAGAACAGTACCTGCCGGCCTGCCTGCGCGCCCTCGGGCAGGCGGCGGCGCAGGCCGAGGCCCTAGGCGAGCGCGTCGAGATCGTGGTGGTGCTCGACCAGTGCAGCGATGCCAGCCAAGCCATTGCCCTGGCGCACGGCGTGCACACCCTGCAGGTCACTGCGCGCAACGTGGGCTACGCCCGGCGTGCCGGCGCCAGCTGGATGCTCGAGCGCGGCGCGCGCTGGCTGGCCTGCACCGACGCCGACAGCTGCGTGCCGGCCGACTGGCTGGTGTGCCAGCTGGACTGCGCCGCCGACGCCGTGTGCGGCACGGTGCACGTGGAGCAATGGCAGGCGCACCAGGATGCGGCGTTGCAGGCGCGTTACCTGGCCCACTACCAGGCCCGCGAGGACCACCGGCACATCCATGGCGCCAACCTGGGCATCTGCGCCAGGGCCTACCAGCGGGTCGGCGGGTTCCGGCCCGTGCCGCTGGACGAAGACGTGCAACTGATCAGCGACCTTGAGCTGAGCGGCGCGCGCATCGTGTGGACGGCACGCAACAGCGTGTCCACCAGCAGCCGTGGCGACTGCCGGGCGCGGGGCGGCTTCGGCGACTTCCTCACCACGCTGGCGGCTACCCCGTGAGCCGTGGCGCGGCGCAGGTGCATATCGGCATCTCGGGCTGGCGCTATGTGCCGTGGCGGGGCGACTTCTACCCCGAGGGCCTGCGCCAGAAGGACGAGCTGCACTTCGCCTCGCGGGCGGTCAACAGCATCGAGATCAACGGCACCTTCTATGCGCTGCAACGTCCCGAGCGTTTCGCCGGCTGGGCGGCCGAAACGCCGCCAGGCTTCGTGTTCAGCGTCAAGGCGCCGCGCTTCATCACCCACGTGAAGCGCCTGCGCGAGATCGACGAACCGCTGGCCAACTTCTATGCCTCCGGCCCCCTGGCGCTGGGCAGCAAGCTGGGGCCGACCTTGTGGCAGTTCCCGCCCAACATGCGTTTTGACGAGGGGTTGTTCGATGCGTTTCTGGCGCGCCTGCCGCACACCGGCAAGCAGGCCAAGGCCCTGGCCGCCCAGTGTGCCGAGCGGATGCAGCGCCCGGGTTACCTGGAGGGCGCCGACCGGCAGGTGGTGCGCCATGCAGTGGAGGTGCGTCACGAGAGCTTTCTGGACCCGGCGTTCGTGGCGTTGCTGCGCAAGTACCGGGTAGCGCTGGTGGTGGCCGACACGGCGAAGAAGTGGCCGCATGTGGAGGACCTGACCAGCGACTTCGTGTACATGCGCCTGCATGGGGATGTGGCGCTGTACAGCAGCGGGTATTCGCAGGCGGCCTTGCGCGGCTGGCAAAAGCGTATCCAGGCGTGGAAACGCGGAGCGCAGCCTGGGGATGCGCGGTTGATCGATGCGGCGAGTACGGCGCCGAAGGCGGCGCATCGCGATGTGTACTGCTACTTCGACAACGACATCAAGGTGCGCGCGCCCTATGACGCCAGACGGTTGCTGGAGCTGCTGAAGCTGGACAAGGGCCTGGAAGCGACACCGGGTGCTGCGCTGTAGGAGCCAGCCAGGCTGGCGAACCGGACACCGCGAAACACCGGCCAACGCAGCGCGCCCCTTCGCCGGCAACGCCGGCGCCTACATGCCGTTCACATACCCCTTGAGAAAATCGATCCAGGCCCGCACCTTGCGCGGCACGTGGTTGCTGGCCGGGTACAGTGCATACACGCTCTGCTCGACAAAGCGATACCCCGGCAATGCATCCAGCAGGCGCCCGGTACGCAGGTCGTCCTCGATCAACCAGGCCGGCAGCAGCGCCACGCCCAGCCCCTGCAAGGCGAACGAACGCAGGATCGAGGCATTGTCCGCCACCATCACCGCCCGGCCCGAAGGCTCGTACACCGCCGCCTCCCCCCTCTGATCGAGCAACGCCCAACCGGCCTGGCGCTCGAAACGCCCATGCACCAGCCTGGGCAAGGCATTCACCTGGGCAAGGGTCGCCCCCGGCACGCCCACGCCCGGCGCCATCACCAGGTGCACTGCATAGGTCTCCAGGCACACCCCGCGGTAGCCTGAATCCTGCGCCTGACCCAACCGGATGGCCACGTCGAAGCGCTCCTGCACCAGGTCCGCGTGGCTGGTGTGGGTTTCCAGCCGCACGTTGAGCAACGGATGCTCGCGCATGAACAGCTGCAAGGCCGGCGCCACCACGCGCAAACCGTACTCCACCGTGGAGGTGACCCGCAGGCTGCCCTGCAACCCGCCATGCTCGGCACGCGCCTGCTCGATGGCCAACCGCGCCTGCTCCAGCACCAGCAGGCACTGACGGTAGAACCCCTCGCCGGCATCGGTCAACGCCACCCGGCGCGTGGTGCGGATCAGCAGGGTCACGCCCAGCTGCGCCTCCAGCTGCTTGATACCGAAGCTGACCGCGGCGCGGGTCTGGCACAGGCGTGTGGCCGCCGCCGTGAACGACCCCGCCTCCACCACGGCGCAAAACAGCTCGAAACGGTCCAGGCTGACCATGCAAAGGCCCCTTGATTGTCAAAATAATTCGACCAATCTGGCAGTATTGCGGGGCTTATTCAATCATCAGCACCGCCCTACACTGCGCCCATCGTTCTCCAGCGGCGCCCCGTCATGCCTTTTCGCAGCAAAGTCAGCCTGATCTTCCTGATGGGTTTTGCCCTCGACCTGCTCAACCTGTTCGTGCTCAACAGCGCCTACCCCGCCCTGCAGCGCCAGCTCGGCGCCTCGGTCACGCAGCTGGGCTGGGTCGGCAACGCCTACATGCTCGGCCTGACCCTGATCATCCCGCTGGGTAACGGGCTGGCGCAGCGCATCGGCGAGCGCGCCACCCTGCTGCTGTCGCTGGCCCTGTTCGGCCTGGGCTGTGCCCTGGCAGGCTCGGCCCGGAGCATCGAGGCACTGATCGGCTGGCGCCTGCTGCAGGGCCTGGGTGGCGGCCTGCTGATCCCGGTGGGCCAGGCGCTGGCCTACCGCGCCTGCCCCGCAAGCGAGCGCGCCGGCCTCACCTCGCGGGTGATGATGGTGGCCCTGCTGGTGCCGGCGCTGTCGCCGGCGCTGGGCGGGCTGATGGCCGACCAGGGCGACTGGCGCTGGGTGTTCTTCGCCCTGCTTGCGCCCACCCTGCTGTGCGCCGCGCTGGTGCTGGCCTGGCTGCCCGGCGGTCGGCCCCAGCCCAGCGCACGGCCGGCCCTGGACCTGCGCCTGTTGCGCCAGCCACTGCTGCACACCGCCATGCTCATCTACCTGTGCGTACCGGGCGTGTTCATGGGGATCAACCTGGTGGCGGCGCTGTACCTGCAAGGCACGCTGGGCCTGAGCGCCACTGCCACCGGCGGGCTGATGCTGCCGTGGGCCGCCGGTGCGCTGGCGGCAATCGCCCTGAGCCGGTGGCGCTTCAACGCACTGGGCCCACGCCCGCTGCTGCTGGCCGGCATGGGCATTCAAAGCCTGGCGGTGCTGGCGTTGGCCAGCCCCTGGCTGGTCGCCCACCCCGGTTGGCTGGTGCTGCTGTATGCGTTGCTGGGCCTGGGCAGCAGCCTGTGCAGCAGCACCGCGCAGACGGCGGCGTTCGTGGCGATCCCCGAGGCGGCCATGGGCGCGGCCAGTGCGCTGTGGAGCCTGAACCGGCAGTTGAGTTTCTTTTTCGGGGTGGCGTTGCTCGGCGCAGTGCTCGACTGGCGATTGCCGGAGCCTGCAGCCTACGCGCAAGCGCTGGCGCTGGGCGCCGCGCTGACCTTGCTGCCCTTGCCCTGGGTGCTGCGCCTGCCGGGCGCCCGGGCCGTGTTTGTTCAACCTGTGGAGTGAGTGCAATGCCAGAGCGTAATGCGGGGTTTGAAGAGGTGCTGGAGGCGCATGTGCAGATCCGCCAGTGGCTGGCCGGCGAGGCACGGCCGCCGTTGCTGGAGCGCTTTGCCGAGGGGTTCTCGATGTTCACGCTCAAGGGCACGGTGCTCGACAAGGCGCAGCTGGAGAGTTTTTTTGCCCAGGCCTATGGCTCACGGCCTGGCCTGCGCATCGAGATCGATGAGATGCACGACGTTGCGCCGGGGGTGGTGACCTATCGCGAGCATCAGCAGGATGACAGCGGCCAGACCACGCTGCGCTGGTCGACGGTGGTGTTCGACGCGCAGGGCAAGTGGCTGCATTTGCAGGAGACCGCGGCACTTGCGTAACCCCATCGCGGGTCAAGCCCGCTCCCACAGGGGCCTCGCAGGGGGTGTGGGAGCGGGCTCGACCCGCGATGAAGCCGCCGCGGTCAGGCTTTCTTGCGCGAAGGCGCTGCCTTCCTGGCCGGCGCCTTCTTGCCCCCACCCAGGCTGCGCTTGAGCAGCTCGGTGAGGTCGATGATGTCCGCCCCCTTGCCCGCTGCCTGGTCTTCGGGCGCCTCCACGGTGGCGATCTTGCCTTGGCTGGCCTTCTCCTCCACCAGCGCCATGATGGTGTCCTTGAAGTCGTTGTGGTACTCCTGCGGCGTCCAGTGCCCGGCCATGTCCTCCACCAGACGCTTGGCCATCTGCAGCTCCTTCTTGTCCACCGTGGCCGCGCTCACGCTCTTGTCCAGCTCCAGTCCTTCGAGCCCGCGGACCTCATCGGGCCAGCGCAGAGTGATCATCACCAGGGCGTCCTCCAGCGGGCGCAGCAACGCCAGGTGCTGCTGGGTGTGCAGCACCACCTTGGCCAGCGCCACCTTGCCGGTGCTCTCCAGGGTCTGGCGCAGCAGCGCATAGACCTTGCCACCGCGCTTGTCCGGCGCCAGGTAGTACGGCGTGTCGAAGTGCTGCAGCGGGATCTCGTCACTGGCCACGAACGAGAAGATATCGATGGTCTGGGTGGCCTCGGGCCGCGCCTTGCGGATCTCGTCCTCGCTGATCACCACATAGCGGCCCTTCTCGAACGCCACGCCCTTGACGATATGCTCCTTGTCGATCTCCTTGCCGGTGACCTTGTTCACCCGCTTGTAGCCCACCGGGTCCATGCTGCGCTTGTCGAGCCAGTCGAAATCGACCCGGTCGCTGCTGACCGCCGTGGTCAGCGACACCGGGATATGCACCAGCCCGAAACTGATCGCGCCCTTCCAGATCGCCCTGCTGGCCATGCTCGTCTCCTCGCCTAAGGCAATGGGTTGCCACCGGTCACGCCGAACACTTCACCGGTGATGTAACTGGATTCCTGCGACGCCAGCAGCACGTACAACGGCGCACACTCGGCCGGCTGGCCGGGGCGCTTCATCGGCGTGTG
Organism: Pseudomonas sp. PS01300; assembly: GCF_029960155.1. NCBI lineage: Bacteria > Pseudomonadati > Pseudomonadota > Gammaproteobacteria > Pseudomonadales > Pseudomonadaceae > Pseudomonas > Pseudomonas sp. PS01300. The sequence continues at coordinate 17,504 of NZ_JASCPN010000074.1, forward strand.
CCCGCCGAAGTCGGGGATCTTCTCCGGCGGCTGCCCGCCGCTGGGCTGCAGCACCGTCCAGATCGGCCCCGGTGCCACCGCGTTGACACGGATGCCGCGCTCGATCACCTGCTTGGCCAGGGCCTTGGTAAAGGCCACGATCGCCGCCTTGGTGGTGGCGTAGTCGAGCAGGGTCGCCGACGGCTGGTACGACTGGATCGATGCGGTATTGATGATGGTGGCCCCGGCCGGCATCAGCGGCACGGCCGCCTGGCACAGCCAGAACAGCGCGTACACGTTGGTCTTCATGGTGGCGTCGAACTGTTCGCTGCTGACCTGGCCCACCTGCTTGCGTGCCACCTGCTTGCCTGCCACGTTGACCAGGATGTCCAACCCACCCAACTGGTCGTGGGCCTGGCTGACCAGTTCGCGGCAAAAGGCCTCGTCCTTGAGGTCGCCCGGCAAGGCGATGGCACGCCGGCCCTCGGCCTCGATCAACTGGATGACCTCCTTGGCATCGCTGTGCTCGATGGGCAGGTAGTTGAGCACGATGTCCGCACCCTCGCGGGCAAAGGCGATGGCCACCGCACGGCCGATACCGGAGTCGGCGCCCGTGATCAGCGCCTTGCGCCCCTGGAGCCGGCCAAAACCCTGGTAGCTGTGCTCACCGTGGTCCGGCTTGGGTTGCATGCCGCTGTCCAGCCCAGGCGCCGATTGGCCCTGGGCCGGAAACGGCGGTTGCGGGTACTGGGTCAGCGGGTTGCGCATGCTGTACTGGTTGCTGGGTTTTGGCGTCGACATCGGGATCCTCCGGTACGGTTCAGTGCCTCAGTGCGTGGGGGCCTGCCTGGCGCAGCCGCAGCCACTGGCAGAACAGGGTTTGCCGGCCGGGTGATGATCGGCGCAGGCCTGACAGCAATAAGACTTGCCTTCGCGTTGCACGGGGTTGTCGCCAACCTTGCAGTTGCAGTCCGGGCAGGCACAGGTCTGTTGGTCCATGGTCTTGACTCCTGAAGGTGATGGTCGTCATCGGTGGCGCCGTTTGGCGCCCCTGCAAGAAGTGACCGGCCCGCGCGCGCAATGGTTCAAGGCAGTTGGTCCGCTTGCGGCAAAGCCGATGAAACCCTGGCCGCTTTGTGACCTCCACAGAACACGAGGGGCCCTTTCGCCCCGGTACCGGAGACCGCCATGACAAGCCACCTGGTCAAGCTGTTCACCCAACCCAACTCGGCGTGGGCCGATATTCGCCACGACGAGGAGGCCCACCCGCGTCACTACCTGTCACACCTGCTGTTGCTGGCACTGATCCCCACCGTATGCCTGTTCATCGGGATCACCTCGGTGGGCTGGAGCCTGGCCGAAAACGAGAACGTGCGCCTGAGTGCCAGCAGCGCGTTGCAGCTGTGCATCCTGCTGTTTCTGGCGATCATGGCGGGCACGGTGCTGATGGGGGCATTCATCCGCTGGATGTCGCGTACCTTCGATGCACGCCCCACCCTCAACCAGTGCATCGGCTTTGCCGCCTACACCGCCACACCGTATTTCGTAGCCGGGCTGGCCGGGCTGTACCCGAGCCGTTGGCTGGCGGTCACGATACTGGGCGCGGCCACGGTGTACGCGACCTTTCTGCTGTTCACCGGTCTGCCGACCTTCATGCGCATCCGCAAGGAAGACGGCCTGCTGTACTCGGCCAGCGTGTGGGGGGTGGGGTTGCTGGTGCAGGTGACCATCCTGGTGTCGATGATCCTGTTCTGGTTCAACACCCTGCAACCGGAATACCTGCGCCCGGCCGGCCTGGGCTAGCCGGGCGCATGGGGGTCAGGCGCGGTACAGCCTGCGCGGCTGCAGGCCCATGGTGCGGCGCTCTTCGCGGATCTGACCCACCAGGTCCGCGATGGCCCGCACGTCGGGCAAGGCGCTCAGCTGGATACCCGTGACCGTAAGCTCGGCATACTCGGCATCGGCCGGCAGGTGGATGGTCAGCGCCAATCCGTCGCTGCACGCCACTTCACAGCGCCATGGCAGAAAGGCGCCTTCTATCAGGCGACGCAGTTCCAGATCACACACTCCGTTCATTGGCATGATGCAACCCTCGATGTCTCAGGTGTAACCACTAGTAAGGGCCCCCCGGGCCCGACATTCAAATCGAAAACTACAATACAGCCCCCGGCATCTGATTGACCGGGGCAATGAAACCGCACCGGCATGTTCAGCCGTTGCGCGTCACCGTCAGCCCCACCGCTGCAATGCGCTCGACCTGCTCGTAGCCAGGTTCGAGCAGTTGCTCGCCAAACACGTCAGGGTCCAGCTCCTGGTAGTGCCACGACCATTGCGGGGCGGTGAGCTGGGCACGGATGGCGGCAAGGAACGGGTCGTGCCCGTCGACCATCGCCACCCCGGTGTACAGCAGCAGCGTGCCGCCCTGGCTCAGGCGCCCGATTGCCTCGTTGACGATGCGCAGCGACAGGTCGGCGCCCAGGCTGCCGCCACCGTGCCGATAGGCGCGGCGGCCGGCATCGAGCATGTACGGCGGGTTGGCGACGATCAGGTCGAAGTTGCCGGTAATGCCCTGCAGTACATCGCTGTGCGCCACCGACACATTGGCCAGCCCGGCCAGGGCCACGTTGATCGCGCTCAGGCGCAGGGCGTCGGGGTTGATGTCCAGCGCGGTGACCTGGGCGTGCCGGCGTGCACGGCCGATCAGTATCGCCCCTACCCCGGCCCCGCAGCCGATATCCACCGCGTGGTTGATTTCGCTGAAGCGGCCCTGCAGGTGGCTGGCGATGAAGTGTGCGAAGCGATAGCTGTCGGGCCCGAAGAACACCGCATCAGCCTGCGTGGTGGGAAAGCCCGAATGCACGAACAGCAGATCCTCCAGGCTCGACCAGCGCACCCGGCTGCGCCAGCAGTCGCCGTCTTCGTCGAGAATCTGTGCCACGCGCATCTGCGCCAGTTCGTCGGCCGACAGCAGCGAAGCGGTGAACGGACGGTTCCAGCCGAAAATGTCGCGCAGGGTGCGCGCCCGCGCCGCGCTCTGGCGCTCGTTGTTGCGCTGCTGGGTCAGCGGGGTGACGCAGGTGAAGCGGTAGCCGTCGGCCTGCAGGCGCCGGCCCAGTTGCAGCAGGGCCTTGTCCGCTTCAGGCTGGCAGGTGTTCAGCAGCATGGTGCACTCCTTCAGTTTAGGCCGGTGAGCTGGCGGTACATCCGCGTGGCCTGCAGGCCGCGCGGCAGTGCATGGCGGTTGCCGGCCATGGCGTCGATCAGGCGTTCGATACGGCACTGTGCGGGCAGCGCCTGCAGCTCGATGTCGAGCGCGGTTTCGTCCGAAGGCATCGAGGGTTGCAGGGCGCTGCCCTGGGTACGCTCGGGGTTGCCGGCCGGCTGCCAGTCGCCGGCAATCCAGTCATGCAGCAGCTGCTTTTCATACACGCTGAACACCCCGAACATCGCCGCGCCCGGCCCCTCGATCACCTGCCAGAAGCGGCTGAGCTGTGGGTCCTGCCCGCGCTTGATCCAGCCCTTCTGTTCCAGCACGCCAAGAAAGCCCGGCATGCTGCCCGGCTCGGCCAGCCATTGATTGACGGTGCGCCCCTGGAAGCGGCAGTAATCCGAATGCATGTGCTGGCCGAAGGCGCGTTTGCGTTCGAGCAGCGCCACCACCTCGGTCTCCAGGTCAAAGCCTGCGATGATCGCCGCCGAGCCCTGGCCCAGGTCGTTGAGCCGGTAGCCGGCGGCCACGCGCTGGTAGAAACGCCCGTCGTCCTGCTCCGGGCGCAACTGCTGCAGGGCCTGCACGGCCTTGCGTGCATGGCCGCTGCTGGCGTTGTCGATGGTGACGTGCAGGCGAAAGTACTGGGCATCCAGGCCCAGTTCGTCGAGCTCGTAGGCGCTGATCAGCAGGTGCAACGGCAGCTGCTCATAGCCCAGGTTGTAGCCGATCACCTCGGGCAGGAACATGTCGCTGTTGGCCCCCAGCGCCAGCTGCAGGCAGCCTTGCAGGTAACGCTCGTCGGGCAGCGGCACCGGCTCGTGGCAACCGGCCTCGGCCAGCAGGCGGCGATAGATCAGCACATGGTTGCAGGCCGGGTCGCCATCGCCCAGCTCTTCGAGGTAGATACGGATCAGCCCGTGATAGCGCGGGTCGGCCCAGTGTCGCAGCAGACCGTGCAGCCAGGCGCCGTCCACCGCCTTGGTGGGGGCCACATGGTGCAGAAAGTACAGCGCGTGGGCGCGAGTGCTGAAATAGCGCCGGGGCGCGCCGGCCTTGCGCCCGGCCAGGTATTCGGCGTACTCGCCGGCAATTGCGGCGGTGCGCCGGTCGGTCCACGCGTCCAGTTCGCCCGGGGTTGCCGGCAGGTCGTCCTGCAGACCCTGGGTGCGCAGCAGTTGCTCGGCCAGCCAGGCGGCACTGCCCACCAGGTCACCGCGCAGCAGCGCCTGGTAGCGGTTGAGCAGGTCGCCGGCCTGAACCTGCGCCAGGTCGGCAGTCGGGCGGGTTGCGTTCATCACGGTCATGGCCGTTGTCCTCTTGGCTGCCCCTTGCAGTCGATATGCAAGGGAATGGGCGCTGCGCTGCAAAGTTCCACAGCCCCGCCAAGCGGATGAAAAAGTCGTGCGGGCTTACCGTTCGTCTCATGCACGCAAAGATTTTAAAACTTTGCCCCGTGGCCTATCTCCACACCTATGTGAGGTCCACAAGGCTTCGCATCCCAATGACATGAGGATCAGCATCATGGACAAGAAAGAAAACTCGGGAAACTTTGCCAACGACAAGAACAAGGCGTCGGAAGCCGGCAAAAAAGGTGGGCAGGCCTCCGGAGGCGGCGCTGGCAGCCAGGGCAACAAGAAGCCTGACGCCACCAAGTCTGACACCCGCAAACCAAGTGGTGGTGGTCGTAGCTGACGCTCGAGCGACCGGCGCACCGAGGGTGCGTCGGTCTTGAGGACTCTTGATGAAGCAGTACGTCATCCACTTTCACTGCCCGATCGATCAGGGCACCACCGAGCGCTTTCGCGACCGTTGCCTGCAGGCGATCGACGAAGGGGCCAGCGCCCTGCTGCTCAACCTATCGACCATCGGCGGCAGCACCCACCTGGGGTTCTCGATCTACAGCTTTCTCAAGTCGCTGCCGGTGCCGGTCAGCGCGGTGAATGCGGGCAACATCGAATCCATGGGCATCGTGATGTACCTGGCCGCCAGCGAACGCCTGGCCGTGCCCCACTCGCGGTTTCTGATCCACCCCATGACCTGGCACTTCAGCCAGAGCGCGGTGGACCACTCGCGCCTGCGTGAATACCTGTCGAGCCTGAACAACGACCTGGAGCGCTATGCGCGGATCTTCGAACTGGAGACCGCCCATGCCGAGCGCAAACTGGACATCATCCACTGCCTGTCGGCCGAGGAACGGGTGATCCCTGCCTACGATTCGCTGGCCTGCGGCATGGCCCACCGGCTGGAACAGGTAGTGTTCGACACCGATGCCCGCCACCTCACCGTCAGCGCCGAACACTGATGTCGAACAATCAGACTGAATTATTTGGTGGCTGGAAGGTACTTAGTTAGGCGGTATGAGTGAACACGCATCGGTCACCACGTTGAAAGGATTTTCAGGGAACCATGAACAACGCAAAACTCTTCGTCATCGACTATCAATTGCACGGCAAACAGAAGTCCTTCGTGATTCGTGCCGAGGCGATGGACAACGCCGAAGCCTGGCACTGGGCCAGCTGTGACGCCGGGGTGGGGCATATTCCGCGCTATGGGCGCGAGAAGGTAAAGAAGGTCAGCAAGCCACTGGCCGAACGGTACGGAATCACCGAGGTGACGTGGCGCCAGAGCCACTGAGACGGCGCTGCGGTCAGCGCGGGCCAGGCCCGCGC
>NZ_JASCPN010000075.1:0-22634 GCF_029960155.1 Pseudomonas sp. PS01300
GGTCAAGCCCGCTCCCACAAGGACACTCGTGATCCCTGTGGGAGCGGGCTTGACCCGCGATGGGTTCAACGCCGCTCCAACTGGTTTTATCAGTCTTCCAGCAGCTCTTCAGCCGTACCCAGGATGTTTTCCAGGGTGAAGCCGAACTCTTCGAACAGTGCCGAAGCCGGCGCCGATTCACCGTAGGTGGTCATGCCGATGACGCGGCCTTCCAGGCCCACGTACTTGTACCAGAAGTCGGCGTGGGCAGCTTCGATGGCAATCCGCGCGCCCACCTGCAGTGGCAGAACCGACTGCTTGTAGCTGGCGTCCTGGGCATCGAACACGCTGGTGCATGGCATCGATACCACGCGCACCTTGCGGCCCTGCTCGGTCAGCTTGTCGAACGCCTGCACCGCCAGGCCCACTTCGGAACCGGTGGCGATCAGGATCAGCTCAGGCTCGCCTGCGCAGTCCTTGAGCACGTAGCCACCACGGCTGATGTCGGCGATCTGGCCGGCGTCGCGGGTTTGGTGCTGCAGGTTCTGACGCGAGAAGATCAGCGCCGAAGGGCCGTCCTTGCGCTCCAGGGCGTGCTTCCAGCTCACGGCCGATTCGACCGCGTCGGCCGGACGCCAGGTGTCCAGGTTCGGCGTGGTACGCAGGCTGGTCAGCTGCTCGATCGGCTGGTGAGTCGGGCCGTCTTCGCCCAGGCCGATGGAGTCGTGGGTGTAGACGTGGATCACGCGCTGTTTCATCAGGGCCGACATGCGCACGGCATTGCGGGCGTATTCCATGAACATCAGGAAGGTCGCGCCGTAAGGCACCAGGCCGCCGTGCAGGGCAACGCCGTTCATGATGGCGGTCATGCCGAACTCGCGCACGCCGTAGTACATGTAGTTGCCGCTGGCATCTTCGGCGCTGACGCCCTTGCAACCCTTCCACAGGGTCAGGTTGGAGCCGGCGAGGTCCGCCGAGCCACCGAGGAACTCCGGCAGCAGCGGGCCGAAGGCGTTCAGGGTGTTCTGGCTGGCCTTGCGGCTGGCGATGCTTTCGCCCTTGGCGTCCACTTCGGCGATGTAGGCGGCAGCCTTCTCGGCGAAGTCGGCCGGCAGTTCGCCGCTCAGGCGACGCTTGAGTTCGCTGGCCAGCTCAGGGAAGGCTGCGGCGTAGGCAGCAAAGCGCTGGTCCCAGGCGGCTTCGGCGGCGGCGCCGGCCTGCTTGGCATCCCACTCGGCATAGATGTCGGCCGGGATTTCGAACGGGCCGTGGTTCCAGTTCAGGGCCTGGCGGGTCAGGGCGATTTCGGCATCGCCCAGTGGCGCGCCGTGGCAGTCTTCCTTGCCGCCCTTGTTCGGCGAACCGAAGCCGATGGTGGTCTTGCAGCAGATCAGGGTCGGCTGCGCGCTCTTGCGCGCGGTCTCGATGGCGGTCTTGATCTCTTCTGGGTCGTGACCGTCGACATTGCGGATCACCTGCCAGTGGTAGGCTTCGAAACGCTTCGGCGTGTCGTCGGTGAACCAGCCTTCGACTTCGCCGTCGATGGAGATGCCGTTGTCGTCATAGAAGGCGATCAGCTTGCCCAGGCCCAGGGTACCGGCCAGTGCAGCGACTTCGTGGGAAATGCCTTCCATCATGCAGCCATCACCCAGGAACACATAGGTGTGGTGGTCGACGACGTCGTGGCCTGGACGGTTGAACTGGGCGCCCAGCACTTTTTCGGCCAGGGCAAAGCCCACGGCGTTGGCCAGACCCTGGCCCAGCGGGCCGGTGGTGGTCTCGACGCCTGGGGTGTAGCCGAATTCCGGGTGGCCCGGGGTGCGGCTGTGCAGTTGACGGAACGCCTTGAGGTCGTCGATCGACAGGTCGTAGCCGGTCAGGTGCAGCAGCGAGTAGATCAGCATCGAGCCGTGGCCGTTGGACAGCACGAAGCGGTCACGGTCGGCGAAGTGCGGGTTGCTCGGGTTGTGCTTCAAGAAGTCACGCCAAAGAACCTCGGCGATATCCGCCATGCCCATCGGGGCACCGGGATGGCCGCTGTTGGCTTTTTGCACGGCATCCATGCTGAGGGCACGAATGGCGTTGGCACGCTCACGACGGCTGGGCATCGCTTGTCTCCTGGGGGGCTTGAATATTAACGAACGGAAAAAGGCGGCCATTTTCGCCCAGGCACGTGCCCGGGGGCAATCACGGATGGTCGATGAGGGACGTTTTTAGTGCGATTGAGCGACTAATCCCGTGTTGCGCCGACAAAACGGCAGAAATTGTCGCCTGCCATGCCGGGCCGGGCCCGCCCATCGAGCAATATCAAAACTTTTTGATATAGAACTTGCGAGGCCGCTGCACGCTGACTAGACTGCCGCCCATGAACCTTCACGCCCCCTCCATCGACCCCGAGCAAAGCGACGCGCTGGCTGCCCTGTGCAAGGCCGGCGGTGACCCGCTGCGGCTGAACGTGCTACGCGCGCTGGCCAGCGATTCGTTCGGGGTGCTGGAGCTGGCGCAGATCTTCGCCATCGGCCAGTCGGGCATGAGCCACCATCTCAAGGTACTGGCCCAGGCCGACCTGGTGGCCACCCGGCGCGAAGGCAACGCGATCTTCTATCGCCGCGCACTGCCCGACAGCCAGCGCCTGGGCGGCAAGCTGCACGGGGCGCTGCTGGAGGAGGTCGACGCGCTCGAGCTGCCGGCCGAGGTGCAGGCGCGCATCGGCCAGGTGCAGGTGCGCCGGGCCGCCACCAGCCAGGACTTCTTCCTGCGTGTGGAAGAGAAGTTCCGCGCCCAGCAGGACCTGATCGCCGGCCTGGCGCAGTACCGCGAAAGCCTGCTGGCGCTGCTCGACAAGCTCAGCTTCGACCCGCTGGCCAGCGCCCTGGAGGTCGGCCCCGGCGATGGCGAGTTTCTGCCCGAACTGGCGCGGCGCTTCACCCACGTCACCGCCCTGGACAACAGCCCGACCATGCTCGAGCTGGCGCGCCAGGTGTGCCAGCGCGAGCGCCTGGCTAACGTAACCCTGCTGTTGGCCGATGCCCTGCATGCAACGGATGTACAGGCCGACTGCGTGGTGCTGAACATGGTGCTGCACCATTTCAGCGAGCCTGCCCAGGCCCTAGGGCACCTGGCCAAGCGTGTCAGACCAGGCGGAAGCCTGTTGGTAACAGAACTGTGCAGCCACGACCAGAGCTGGGCGCGCCAGGCGTGCGGCGATCTCTGGCTGGGCTTTGAACAGGATGATTTGGCCCGTTGGGCCAGCGCCGCGGGGCTGGTTCCCGAGGACAGCCTCTATGTGGGCTTACGTAATGGTTTCCAGATTCAGGTTCGCCACTTTCAGCGACCACCTGGCGACACTCACCATCGGTAAATTTTAGGAACCCGTCGAGATGAGCGAATACTCCCTTTTCACCTCCGAGTCCGTGTCTGAAGGGCATCCGGATAAAATCGCCGACCAGATTTCGGATGCGGTGCTCGACGCCATCATCGCCGAAGACAAGTTCGCCCGAGTGGCGTGCGAGACCCTGGTGAAAACCGGTGTGGCCATCATCGCCGGCGAAGTGACCACTTCGGCCTGGGTCGACCTCGAAGACATCGTGCGCAACGTGATCGTCGACATCGGCTACAACAGCTCCGACGTCGGTTTCGATGGCGCCACCTGCGCGGTGATGAACATCATCGGCAAGCAGTCGGTAGACATCGCCCAGGGCGTTGACCGCAGCAAGCCTGAAGACCAGGGCGCGGGCGACCAGGGCCTGATGTTCGGCTACGCCAGCAATGAAACCCCGGAGCTGATGCCAGCCCCGATCAGCTTCTCGCACCAGCTGGTGCAGCGTCAGGCCGAAGCGCGCAAGTCCGGCCTGCTGCCGTGGCTGCGCCCGGACGCCAAGTCCCAGGTTACCTGCCGCTACGAAGGCGGCAAGGTGGTGGGCATCGACGCCATCGTGCTGTCGACCCAGCACAACCCGGACGTGACCTACACCGACCTGCGCGAAGGCGTGATGGAGCTGATCGTCAAGCACGTGCTGCCGGCCGAGCTGCTGCACAAGGACACCCAGTTTCACATCAACCCCACCGGCAACTTCATCATCGGTGGCCCGGTGGGCGACTGCGGCCTGACCGGCCGCAAGATCATCGTCGACACCTACGGCGGCATGGCCCGTCACGGGGGTGGCGCTTTCTCCGGCAAGGACCCGTCCAAGGTTGACCGTTCGGCCGCCTACGCCGGTCGCTACGTGGCCAAGAACATCGTTGCCGCGGGCCTGGCCGAGCGCTGCGAAATCCAGGTGTCGTACGCCATCGGCGTGGCCCAGCCGACCTCGATCTCGCTGAACACCTTCGGCACCGGCAAGGTTGCCGACGAGAAGATCATCCAGATCGTGCGCGAGTGTTTCGACCTGCGTCCGTATGCGATCACCACCATGCTCGACCTGCTGCACCCGATGTACCAGGAAACCGCGGCCTACGGTCACTTCGGCCGCACCCCGCAGGTCAAGACCGTGGGCGACGACACCTTCACCACGTTCACCTGGGAACGCACCGACCGTGTCGACGCGCTGCGCGCGGCCGCCGGGCTGTAAGCAACACCCGGTACAAGCAACACCCGGTAAACAAGAGCCCCTGCCAGGCGACTGGCAGGGGCTTTTTCTTGCCTAGGCTTGAAGTTCCACCCGCCGAGCAAGGACGCTCGCCATGCCCTTCAAGCTGTTGTCCGGCCTGCTGTTCGCCAGCACGCTCGTCTGTACCCCAGCCACCGCCCTCGCCCGGTCCTGCCCCGACTGGCCACCGGCAGTGGCGCAAAGCGAACTCAAGCAGCTGGGCGAGCGCCTGGCCGACTGGGACGATCATTACCATCGCCTGGGCGTCGCGTTGATCAGCGACGAGCTGTACGACCAGAGCCGGGCGCGCCTGCAACACTTGCAAGCCTGCTTCCCCGGCACCGGTGCGCCCCCGGCAGACCCGCTCGGAACCGCCACCGGCCCGTTGCGCCACCCCATCCCCCACACCGGCCTGAACAAGTTGCCCGACGAAGCCGCCGTGCGCGCCTGGATGCACGGCAAGCAGGACCTCTGGGTACAACCCAAGGTGGATGGCGTGGCCGCCACGCTGGTCTATGCAAAGGGCCGGCTGGTGCGCCTGATCAGCCGCGGCGACGGCGTCTACGGGCATGACTGGAGCCGCCACCTGCCGGCACTGGGCGCCCTCCCCCACACGTTGCCCGAACCTCTGGACCTGATACTGCAAGGCGAGCTGTTCTGGCGCCTGGACGGGCATGTGCAGGCCGCAGCGGGCAGCCGGAATGCCCGCGGCAACGTCGCCGGGCTGATGGCGCGCAAGCAGCTCACCCCCGCGCAGGGCGCGGTGGTCGAGCTGTTCGCCTGGGCCTGGCCGCAGGGCCCCCTGGACCAGCGCGAGCGCCTGGCACGCCTGAGCGCCATGGGCTTTGCCTACAGCGAGGCGTTCAGCCAGCCGGTGCAGACCTTCGACCAGGCCGCCCACTGGCGCCAGCACTGGTACCGCACGCCACTGCCATTCGCCAGCGACGGCGTGGTGCTGCGCCAGGGCCGGCGTCCGCCCGGCGAGCGCTGGCAGGCCCGGGCGCCGTACTGGATAGCGGCATGGAAATACCCCTTCGCCCAGGTGCTGGCAGAGGTGCGACGCGTGCAGTTCAACGTGGGGCGCACCGGTCGCATCACCCCGGTGCTGCAACTGGCACCGGTGCAGCTGGATGACCGCACGGTGCGCCAGGTCAGCGTGGGCTCGCTAAGACGCTGGCAGCAACTGGACATTCGCCCGGGCGATCAGGTGGCGATCAGCCTGGCAGGCCTGACCATTCCCCGTCTGGACGGCGTGGTGCACCGCGCCCTCGAACGGCGCGAGATGGAGGTACCGGCGGCCGATGCGTTTCATCCGTTGAGCTGCTGGGAGCTGAGCGCCGAGTGTCGTCAGCAGTTCCTGGCCAGGTTGCAATGGCTGGGCGGCAAGCAGGGCCTGGCACTCCCAGGTGCCGGGCCGGCCAGCTGGGAGCGCCTGGTCGACGCCGGCCAGTTGCGCACACTGGCCGATGTGCTGGAACTGCCCGCCGAACATCCGTTGTACCCCGCCCTCGAACAGGCCCGTCAGCGACCCTTTGCCACCTGGGCGCGAGCCCTGGGTATGCCGGCCCCGCGTGCGTTGGCAGCGGGGGACACCTGGGCCGCACTGGCTGCCCGCGATGCGGCGCAATGGCAGGCCGAGCCCGGCGTGGGTGCCCACCGTGCCGGCCAGTTGCTGGCCTTTTTCGCTCACCCGCAGGTGCAGGCCCTGGCGGCGCGGTTACGTGAACATACAATCGAGGGTTTCTAAATTTGTCGGATCAGGGCAGCATCATGGGTTTCTGCCAAGCCCGCGACCACGGAGCCACTATGAAACTGCTTTCCCCGCTTGCCCTGTTCGCCGCCTGCTCGTTGCTCGCCACTTCGCTGATGGCTGCCGAGGAACAACCCGGCCTGACCGGCTGCGCTGCCAAGAAGCAGGCGATCAGCGAACAGATCGAACAGGCCCGCGCCCACGGCAACAGCGCCCAGCAGGCCGGCCTCGAGAAGGCCCTGAGCGAAGTGACCGAGCACTGCACCGATGCCGGCCTGAAGAAACAGCGTGAACAGAAGGTGCTGGATGCCCGTCATGAAGTGACGCAGCGCACCAAGGACCTGGACAAGGCCATGAAGAAAGGCGACGCCGACAAGATCAACAAGCGCAAGGACAAACTGGCCGAGTCGAAGAAGGAACTGCAACAGGCGCTGGATGAGCTGGAGAAGTAGTCCGCGTTGAACCCTTCGCCGGCAAGGCCGGCTCCTACGTACAGCGCGCCACCTGTAGGAGCCGGCCCTGCGGCGAAAAGGCCGGCCAGCTCACCCCATCAATGATTGCGAAACTCGGTATGACAGGCCTTGCACGCCGCCTCCACCTTGCCCATCGGGGCCGCGACCGCCGCAGGCTCCAATGGCTGGGTACGGGTCTGGGCGACCAGCTCGCCGGTCACCTGCTCCATCTGCCGGGCCAGCTCCTGGAAGCGCGCCTGCTTTTGCCACACATCGGGCGTGGCGCTGCTGTCCTCCTCGCGCACCTGCGGGAAATGCTGCCACGGCTGGTGCGACAACGCGTCGAGCTTCACCGCACCATCGGCAAATTTCTGCCCGTCGAACGCCAGCCGGCCACGCAGCATGCCGCCGAGGTCTTCGCTGGTCTTGAGCATCTGCTTGAAAATCGCCTTGCGCTGGCCCAACGGCGAGTTGGGGTCGACACCGCCACAGGCGCTCAGGGCCAGGCAGGCCACCAGGATCACAGTCATTCGCTTGAACATCATGCTTGGCTCGGCACACGGAAAAAGGCGGCCAGTATCCCCGCCTTGCCGGCAAACACCAATACCCCTACCAAAAACAAGGGTTGCCTGGCCGCCCTGAACGCCAGGCACACCGTAGAGGACTACCCCGCATGAAAACCGCCCTGAGCCGCCTTGGCCTGACCGCCGCGTTGCTGGCCCTGCTGGTCGGCTGCCACGGCAGCGCCCCGGATAAATCCGCACCGCACCCGCTCGCCACCTACAGCCCCGCCACCTGGAAAGACCTGCCCAAGGTCTCCGACAGCGACCTGCTGGCCGGCTTCAATGCCTGGCGCAGCGCGTGCGAGCGCCTCAAGAACGATCCGGTCTGGGCCACCCCCTGCGCTGCTGCGGTGCAGGTGCCCGACGACGCCACCCAGGTGCGTGGCTTTTTGCAGACGCAGCTCGAGGTGTACGGCCTGCGCTCGGCCGAAAACAACGCCAACGGCCTGATCACCGGCTACTACGAACCGGTGTACCCCGGCAGCATGACCCGTACCGCCACGGCCAACGTGCCGGTGTATGGCATCCCCGATGACCTGGTGGTGGTGGCGCTCGACAGCATCTACCCCGAACTCAAGGGCAAGCGCCTGCGCGGTCGCCTGGACGGGCGCGTGCTCAAGCCCTACGACACCGCCGGGGTGATCCAGCAGCAAGGCGTCAAGGCGCCGGTGCTGGCCTGGCTGACCGACCCGATGGACCTGCAATTTCTGCAGATCCAGGGCTCCGGGCGCATCCAGCTCGAAAGTGGGCAGCAGCTGCGCGTGGGCTATGCCGACCAGAACGGCCACCCGTATCGCCCGGTGGGCCGCTGGCTGGTCGAGCAGGGCCAGCTCAAGAAGGAAGACGTGACCATGGGCAGCATCCACGCCTGGGCCCAGGCCAACCCGAGCCGCGTGCCCGAGCTGCTGGCCAGCAACCCCAGCTACGTGTTCTTCAGCACCCGCCCGGACAGCAACGAAGGCCCGCGCGGTTCGCTGAACGTGCCGCTGACCGCCGGCTACAGCGTGGCCATCGACCGCAAGGTGATCCCGCTGGGCAGCCTGCTGTGGCTGTCGACCACCCGCCCGGACGGCGCGCCGGTGGTACGCCCGGTGGCCGCGCAGGACACCGGCGGGGCCATCACCGGCGAAGTGCGCGCCGATCTGTTCTGGGGTACCGGCAGCGAGGCCGGCGCTCTGGCCGGGGACATGAAGCAGCAGGGTCAGATCTGGCTGCTGTGGCCCAAGGGCGCGGCACTGCCGGTGGTGCCGCAGGTGGAAGGCAAGTAGCTCAGGCCGAGACCACGAAGAAGCTGACGATCAGGCCGATGCCCGCGAACCACACCACCGAGCGCAGCGCGGCCCAGTCGGCCAGGTAGCAGATGATGTAGAGCAGGCGGCTGGTGATGTAGAGCACCGCCAGCACGTCCTGGGTGACCTGCTCGGCATTGCCGACGATGTCGGCGATCACCACCGCCGCGACGAACGCCGGAATCGACTCGAAACTGTTGAGCTGCGCTGCATGGGCGCGGCGCGGCAGGCCTTCGAGCTTGTCCAGAAAACCGCGCGGGTCATGGTTCTGTCGCAGGCTGAAGCGACCACTGCCGAACTTGGCGATGCTGGTGCACACGAACGGCAGCAGCAACGCGATCAATACACACCAGAAGGCGACGGTCATGGCAGGGGTCCTTGTTGTTGGGGTCAGAGTTTCATGATCAGCATGCCGATCAGTACCAGTGCACAAGCTAAGAGCCTCGGCCCGCCGAAAGGTTCTTTGAGGTAGCGCATGCCCATCAGCACCACCAGGATCACGCTCACCTCGCGCAGCGCCGCAGCCTCGGCCACCGAGCCCAGTTGCATGGCCCACAGTACCAGCGCATAGCTGGACAGCACGCACAACCCCACGGCCAGGCCCAGCTTCCACTGGCTGCGCCAGAACTGCGCAAACGGCGCGCGCCGGGCCACCGTCGCCAGCAACGGGAACGGCCAGGCGCTGATCAGCGTCAGCCACACCAGGTAGTCCAGCGGCTGCGACCACAGCCGGATCGCGCTGCCGTCGAGCCAGGTGTAGCAGCCGATGCACAGGCCGATCAGCGCCACCACCGGCAGCATCGACCAGGGCAGACGTTCGCCGCCACCGCCCTGCCACAGCAGGCAGGCCATGCCGCACGGGATCAGCAGAATGCCGAAGATCTGCTGGGTGCTCAGCGTCTCGCCGGCAAAGGTCAGGGTCAGCGCCAGCACCACCAGCGGCGACAACCCGCGCATCAGGGGGTAGACCAGGCCCAGGTCGCCGACCCGGTAGGCCTTGATCAGCAGGTAGCGGTACAACAGCTCGAACCCCGCCGAGGCCAGCATCCACGGCCAGATCTCGGGCGGCGGTACCTGCACGAACGCCACCATCGCCAGGGCGAACAGCAGCGCCACCACGTCCATGCTGGCAATCACCAGCAGACGCTCGCCGCTGAACTTGATCAGGGTGTTCCAGGTGGCATGCAGCAGGGCGGCGATCAGCACCAGCGAAGTGGCGAGCACGGTTGAGTTCCTGGGTAGTGCACGGCTGCGCAGTTTCAACCAGGCGCAACAAAACAGCCAGCCTGCGGTCAACGTTGATCGAAAAAGTGTGTCCTGAACCTCGCGCCGGCGCATCCAAGCCCTGCCCGAGCCATTCGGGCACTGACTTGGAAGCCATTACAGGACCTAGGATGCTTGAGCTAGTTGCCGCGTTTATTTGCCTCACCACCCTCCTCACCTATGTGAACTACCGCTTTATCGGCCTGCCGCCGACCATTGGCGTGATGGTCACTGCACTGCTGTTTTCCCTGATACTCCAGGGCCTGAGCGTCATCGGCTACCCGGGCCTGGAAGAACGGGTGCAGGGCCTGATGAGCCAGATCGACTTCAACGACCTGCTGATGCACTGGATGCTGGCGTTCCTGCTGTTCGCCGGGGCGCTGCACGTGAACCTGGCCGACCTGCGCGACTACCGCTGGCCGATCGGCCTCCTGGCCACCGTCGGCGTGCTGATCGCCACCGTGGTGATCGGCTACCTGGCGCACTGGATCTTCGCCCTGTTCGGCTGGCACGTGAACCTGCTGTACTGCCTGCTGTTCGGCGCACTGATCTCGCCCACCGACCCGATCGCGGTGCTCGGCGCCCTGCGTACCGCCAATGCGTCCAAGCCGCTGAAGACCACCATCGTCGGCGAGTCGCTGTTCAACGACGGCACCGCAGTCGTGGTGTTCACCGTGCTGCTGGGCATCGCACAACTGGGCGAGACCCCGAGCGTGAGCGACACCGCGATCCTGTTCGCCCGCGAGGCCATCGGCGGCGCGCTGTTCGGCGCGGTGATCGGCTACGTCACCTACCGCATGATCAAGAGCATCGAGCAGTACCAGGTGGAGGTCATGCTGACCCTGGCGCTGGTGATCGGCGGCTCGGCCGCAGCCTACGAACTGCACGTCTCGGCGCCCATCGCGATGGTGGTAGCGGGCCTGATCATCGGCAACCTGGGTCGCAACCTGGCTATGAACGACATGACCCGGCGCTACATGGACGGCTTCTGGGAGCTGATCGACGACATGCTCAACGCGCTGCTGTTCGCGCTGATCGGCCTGGAGCTGTTGCTGCTGCCGTTCTCGTGGATGCACCTGGCTGCGGCCGGGGTGCTGGCAGTGGCGATCCTGCTGTCGCGCCTGCTGACCGTGGCGCCGGCGATCGTCATGCTGCGCCGCTGGAGAACGGTGCCGCGCGGCACCATCCGCGTGCTCACCTGGGGCGGCCTGCGCGGCGGTGTGTCCGTGGCCCTGGCGCTGTCGCTGCCATCGGGTCCCGAACGTGACCTGCTGCTGAGCATCACCTACATCGTGGTGCTGTCGTCGATCCTGCTTCAGGGCCTGAGCATCGGTCGCGTGGTGCGCGGGGTTACCGAGCAGCCTTGACCGGCGAGGGGCTGCCCAGCAGCCCCAGCAGATGCCGCATCGCCACTGGCCGGCGCGGCGTCGAGCCGTGCAGCACCACCAGTGCCCGCGCGTGGCGCAGGTCATCGCCCAGCGGCCAGGCACAGATGCCCTCATGGGGCATGCCGGCCCATTGCGGCACCAACGATACCCCCATGCCCTGGGCCACCAGCATCACGATGGTTTCCAGCGCATCCAGCTCGCACAGCAACTGCGGCGTGATCAGTTGCTCATCCAGGTAGCGCTGGGCGATCTGCCCGCCCCACGACTGTGCGTCATAGCGAATGAACGGGTGCTCGCGCAGCAGCGTATCGGGGGTCAGCGCGGCCTGTGCAGCCGGCGCGATCAGAATCAGCGGCTCGACCTTGAGCACCTGCAACGCCAGTGCCTTGGGCAGCGTGAAGGGCGGGCGCACCAGAATCGCGGCATCCAGTTCGCCGCCGAGCACCTTCTCGTACAGGCTGCGCGAATCACCCGGGGTGATCTGCAGCTTGAGCCCCGGCGCCGATCGCGCCAAACGCTCGATGAGCCCCGGCAATACCCCGGTCAACGCCGTCGACACCGCGCCCACCCTGACGTCCCCCGTCAACCCGTCCTGGCTCAGGTCGTGCTGCAGTTCACGCGCCTGCTCGATGATCGCCTGGATTCTGGGCAACAGCAGCAGGCACTGGTCCGAGGGGCGGATGGCATGCGCAGTACGCAGCAGCAAGGTGCAGCCCAGTGTGCGTTCCAGCGCCTGCACGCGCTGGCTGATCGCCGCTGCCGTGCGGTTCTCGCGACGCGCGGCCGCGGCAATCGAGCCGGTTTCCACCACTGCCACCAGGCTTTTCAGAAAGCGCACATCCATAAGTTTTTCTTTCGCTCAGAGCAAGGCAAAGCCGTTTTACCCCGTCACACGGCCTACTTACCCTCAACGCTCAACCACACGGGGGATACGCCATGAACAGACCCTTTCACGCTGCATACCACGTTTGCGACCTGGAACAGGCGCGTATTTTTTATCGAGATGTTCTGGGCTGCACCGAAGGGCGCAGCACCGCGACCTGGGTCGACTTCGACTTCTTCGGCAACCAGCTCTCGTTGCACCTGGGCACGCCGTTCGCCACCACCCGTACCGGGCAGGTTGGCGAGCACAAGGTACTGATGCCGCATATCGGCGTGGTACTGCCACTGGACGAGTGGATGACCCTGGCCGTGCGCCTCACCCGGCGTGGCCTGGCATTCGAGATCCCGCCGGTGGTGCGCTTTGTGGGCGAGCCGGGCGAACAACGCACGATGTTCTTCCTCGACCCCAGCGGCAATCCGATCGAGGTCAAGGGCTTCAAGGATTTCGCCGGCCTGTTCGCGCAGTAACGCACCCTTCGCACTCCCCACAACCACAACAACAAGGGGCACCCCATGGGCATTCGCACACCTTCCAGCCTGGTCACGCGCATCATGATCGGCCTGGTCGCCGGCGTGATCGTCGGCATCCTTCTCAACCAGTTCCCCGAGCACAAGGCCTGGTTCATCGACAACCTGCTGCAGCCGGCCGGCGACCTGTTCATCAAGCTGATGAAGATGATCGTGGTACCGCTGGTGTTCGCCTGCATGACCGTCGGCATCGCCGGCGCCGGCAGCACGCGCGCCCTGGGCCGGGTCGGGATGAAGACGTTCGTGTACTTCTTCACCATCACCAGCATCGCGATCCTGTTCGGGCTGGTGGTCGGCAACGTGTTCCAGCCCGGCGCCGGCGCGGACTTCAGCAGCACGCTGCAGGCACCGGTCACCACGCTGGCATCCAGCACCGAAACGCAGAACCTGGGGCGCACCCTGGTGGCCATCGTGCCGGACAACATCGTGCTGGCCATGGCCGAGGGCAAGCTGCTGTCGGTGCTGTTCTTCGCCATCCTGTTCGGCTGCGCCCTGTCGATGCTGCCCCAGCAGCAGAAGGCACCGTTGATCAGCGTGATGCAGGGCGTATCGGACACCATGTTCAAGGTCACCCACCTGGTGATGCACTACTCACCCATCGGCATCTTCGGGCTGATCGGCGTCACCGTTGCCAGCTTCGGCCTGAGCGCACTGCTGCCACTGGCCAAGCTGATCGGCATTACCTACGTCGCGGTGCTGCTGTTTGCGCTGTGCGTGCTGGGGGCGGTGGCCAGGCTGGCGGGGGTGCGGTTCTTCCACCTGTTGCGCGAGATACGCAGCGAGTTGCTGCTGGCCTACAGCAGCGCCGCCTCGGCCACGGTGATGCCGCAACTGATCGAGAAGATGGAGCGCTACGGCGCGCCACGCCCGATCAGCAGCATGGTCATTCCGTTGGGGTATTCATTCAACCTCGATGGCGCGTCGCTGTTCGCAGCGCTTGGCACGCTGTTCATCGCCCAGGCCTATGGCATCGACCTGGGCCTGGCTGACCAGGCGATGCTGGTGCTGATCATGGTACTGACCTCCAAGGGTGCGGCGGGGGTGCCGGGCTTCATGTTCATCATCCTCACCGCCACGCTGACCGCGGCAGGGCTGCCGGTCGAGGGCGTGGCGATCATCGCCGGGGTGTATCGGCTGATGGACATGCCGGTCACTGCACTCAACGTGCTGGGTAACGCGCTGGCGCCACTGGTGATCGCACGTTGGGAGGGCCAGCTCAAGGCACCTGGCCAAACCGCCCCCGCCAGCCCCGCTGCCCCCGACTTGAAGCTTGAAGCTTGAACTGTGCAGCTACCGCCGTCATTCCACCGAGGTATCGAACTGATCCTTGATGAACTTGATCTCGGTACGCCCATGGGGTGCCGGCAAGCCGTCCTCACCCAGGTTGACGAAGACCATCTTGTCGACGGTGAGGATGCTCTTGCGGGTGATCTTGTTGCGCACTTCGCATTTGAGGGTGATGGAGGTGCGGCCGAATTCCGTGGCGGTGATGCCCAGCTCGATGATGTCGCCCTGGCGCGAGGCGCTGACGAAGTTGATCTCCGAGATGTACTTGGTCACCACACGCTGGTTGCCCAGTTGCACGATCGCGTAGATCGCCGCCTCTTCGTCGATCCAGCGCAGCAGGCTGCCACCGAACAGGGTGCCGTTGGGGTTGAGGTCTTCGGGTTTTACCCATTTGCGGGTGTGAAAGTTCATGCGTACTCCTGACCGTCTTGCCAATCGATGCCGACAATGATGGCAGAGCCTGCCGGCGGCCTCCATTGAACATCGACTATCGTCTCGATTAATTGACAGAAAGCCTTGGGCCGATGCGCGGGCGCAGCTATAATCGCCAACGCTTCACAGACGGTCATCACCACTCGATGCCGTTCCCGCCACCTGTCCGAGGGGCGCTGCAGCAGGTTCTCCTGTCAGGCTCGGATGGGGCGTTGCCTGCACGGGGTTCCCCGCACGGGCACTAAACGCACAACGGCGCCCATTCGCACACTACGAATGGAGGCTCTTGATGAGCGCTGTAAACACGCCTGCAGATTTTACCGACTACAAAGTCGCCGACATGTCCCTGGCTGCCTGGGGCCGCCGCGAAACCATCATCGCCGAGTCCGAAATGCCGGCCCTGATGGGTCTGCGCCGCAAGTACGCCGCTGAACAGCCGCTCAAGGGTGCAAAAATCCTCGGCTGCATCCACATGACCATCCAGACCGCCGTGCTGATCGAGACCCTGGTCGCGCTGGGCGCCGAAGTGCGCTGGTCGTCGTGCAACATCTTCTCCACCCAGGATCAGGCCGCTGCCTCCATTGCCGCCGCCGGCATCCCGGTATTCGCCTGGAAGGGCGAGACCGAGCAGGAATACGAGTGGTGCCTGGAGCAGACCATCCTCAAGGATGGCGCGCCATGGGATGCCAACATGATCCTCGACGACGGCGGCGACCTCACCGAGCTGCTGCACAAGAAGTACCCGCAGGTACTGGACCGCGTTCACGGCGTGACCGAAGAGACCACCACCGGTGTGCACCGTCTGCTCGACATGCTGGCCAAGGGCGAGCTGAAGATCCCGGCGATCAACGTCAACGACTCGGTCACCAAGAGCAAGAACGACAACAAGTACGGCTGCCGTCACAGCCTCAACGACGCCATCAAGCGCGGCACCGACCACCTGCTGTCGGGCAAGCAGGCGCTGGTTATCGGCTACGGTGACGTTGGCAAGGGTTCGGCCCAGTCGCTGCGTCAGGAAGGCATGATCGTCAAGGTCTCGGAAGTCGACCCGATCTGCGCCATGCAAGCCTGCATGGACGGCTTCGAGCTGGTTTCGCCGTTCATCGACGGTATCAACAACGGCACCGAAGCCAGCGTCGACAAGGCCCTGCTGGGCAAGATCGACCTGATCGTGACCACCACCGGTAACGTCAACGTGTGCGATGCCAACATGCTCAAGGCCCTGAAAAAGCGCGCCGTGGTATGCAACATCGGTCACTTCGACAACGAAATCGACACCGCCTTCATGCGCAAGAACTGGGCATGGGAAGAGGTCAAGCCACAGGTTCACAAGATCCACCGTACCGGCCCTGGCGATTTCGACGCGCAGAACGACGACTACCTGATCCTGCTGGCCGAAGGCCGCCTGGTGAACCTGGGCAACGCCACTGGCCACCCGAGCCGCATCATGGACGGTTCGTTCGCCAACCAGGTACTGGCACAGATCTTCCTGTTCGGCCAGAAGTACGCCGACCTGTCGCCGGCCCAGAAAGCCGAGCGCCTGACCGTTGAAGTACTGCCGAAAAAACTCGACGAAGAAGTGGCCCTGGAAATGGTCCGCGGTTTCGGCGGCGTGGTAACCCAACTGACCAAACAGCAGGCCGACTACATCGGCGTGACTGTTGAAGGCCCGTTCAAACCAGACGCCTACCGCTACTGATGGGCCAAAGCCGGTGACGCTGCCACAGCGTCACCGGCTTTTTTCTGTGGCCAGCCTCACGGCTGGCCAGCACGATCGGTTTACCAGGATTTCGCCATGTCTCAGGAACGCCGTTACAGCTTCGAGTTCTTCCCGACCAAGACCGACGCTGGACATGAAAAACTGCTCGCCACGGCTCGCACCCTGGCCAGCTACAACCCGGACTTCTTCTCCTGCACCTATGGTGCCGGTGGCTCGACCCGCGACCGCACGCTCAACACCGTGCTGCAGCTGGAAAGCGAAGTGAAGGTACCGGCCGCGCCGCACCTGTCGTGCGTGGGCGACAGCAAGGACGACCTGCGCAGCCTGCTGGCCCAGTACAAGGCCGCCGGCATCAAGCGTATCGTGGCCCTGCGCGGCGATCTGCCGTCGGGCATGGGCATGGCCAGTGGCGAGCTGCGCTACGCCAACGAGCTGGTCGAGTTCATTCGCCAGGAAAGCGGTGATCACTTTCACATCGAAGTGGCCGCCTACCCGGAAATGCACCCCCAGGCCCGTCACTTCGAAGACGACCTGATCAATTTCGTGCGCAAGGCCAAGGCCGGCGCCGACAGCGCCATCACCCAGTACTTCTTCAACGCCGACTGCTACTTCCACTTCGTCGAGCGCGTGCAGAAGCTGGGCGTGGACATCCCGGTGGTACCCGGCATCATGCCGATCACCAACTACAGCAAGCTGGCGCGCTTCTCCGATGCGTGCGGCGCCGAGATCCCGCGCTGGGTCCGCAAGCAGCTGGAAGCCTATGGCGACGATGTGCAAAGCATCCAGGCCTTCGGCGAACAGGTCATCACCGAAATGTGCGAAAAACTGCTGCAAGGCGGCGCACCGGGGCTGCACTTCTATACCCTGAACCAGGCCGAACCCAGCCTGGCAGTGTGGAACAACCTCAAGCTGCCACGCTGATTACTGTCAAACACGGTAATAAATAGTTGCGAAAACGGTAAGGGCTTTAGCGTACGCTAAGGCCCTTTCCATTTTCCCTTACAGATACGGATCTTCGCGTTTCTATGCCCCTCGCTTCCCCTTCCGCACGTCCCCAACTGATCTATCTTGTCTTCGGTGCCCAGACTTACCATCAGGAAGCGCAGTTCAGCATCTCCAGCGCCTTGGCCAACCTGCACAAGACGCCGGGGGAACCCCTCGATATCCAGGTGTTCAGCGACGACCCGCACCCCTATCGCCACTTGCCGGTAACGGTGCATGCACTCGATGCCGACACCCGCAAGGCATGGAGCGAGCCGCACGGTTATCACTTTCGCACCAAGCACGTGCTGCTGCGCCAGGTGCTGCAGGACCACGAACACGCCCTGCTGATCGACACCGACACGTTTTTCCATCAGTCACCCATCGAGCTGTTCCGGCGCATGCAGCCCGGCACGCTGCTGTGCAATGCGGTCGGCGGCAAATACGGCGTAAATCAGCAATGCGCACTGTACCAAAACCTTGCAGGCCCACTGCAGGCACGCGGCCTGGCCAAAGACGGCATGCCATTGCTCAATTCGGGCGTCATCGGCCTGTACCGGCAGGACGCGGGCCTGCTCGACCAGTCCATCGCCTTGATGGACGAGTTCTATCCGCTGGCCCCGCGCGCCTATACCCTCGAAGAGTTCTGCCTGGCGGTCGCCGCCCATGACACCTTGAACGTGCAGGAATGCCCCGACCTGATCCACCACTACTGGAGCCGCAAGCAACTGTTCCGAGCCAAGATCCAGGCCTGGCTGAACAAGCACGGTAGCGACCCGCTCTCGACACAGGCCATGGCCGATATCGCCCAGGTCAACACACAGCTGCCACGCCCGCCGCTGCTGCAACGCCTGCACTGCAAGCTGCTGGGGCTGTTGCTGCCGGCAAGGCAACGTCAGTTCATGCGTGAACTGGCCTACGGCTGTCATCCCTATGCCAACGAATTCGATCGCGCCTGCGCCCAGGCCTGGTGGGAAAAAGCCCTGGAGAACGTCGAGAGGCGCCAGGGCAAGCCCGCCTGCGCCAACCAGCTCGGGCAGTGGTTCAGGCATCCAGGCATGCGCCTGGCCCTGGGTCGTCAGCTGCCGATCGTGAAAGCTCACCTGGAGCAGCGCCGCGAGGGCTGAAGCCTGGGCGCGCTGGCCATTCTCGAGCAGCCATCGTACTCTCCAGCCATGCCCGATCTTTACCGACTGTTCGCCGCCCTGTTTCTCGCCTGCCTGAGTACCCTGGCTCATGGCGAGAGGCTGCGCATCGTCACCGACCCCTGGCCGCCCTATGTGTACCAGGAAAACGGAGAGGCCAAGGGCATCGACTACGAGGTCACCGCCGAGGTGTTCAAGCGCCTGGGCATCGAGGTGCAATGGCAGTTCCTGCCATGGAAGCGCTGCCTGGCGATGGTCGAACAGGGGCTGGCCGACGGCGTGCTCGACATCTTCAAGACCGAGCAGCGCGACGCCCAGCTGTTCTACCCCAGCGAACCGCTGTCGCACGTGGAGTTCGTGCTGTTCCAGGCCAACGCCCGGCCCCACGCCATCAGGCACCTGGAAGACCTCAAGGGGCTGACCGTGGGCACCGCGCCCGGCTATACCTACGGCCCGGCGTTTGCCGATTCACCCGACTTCAAGCGCGAGCCGGCACCTACCCTGGAAGCCAACCTGGGCAAGCTGCAACTGGGTCGCATCGACCTGCTGGTCACCGATCGCCGGGTTGGCCGGCATGTGATCAAGAGCCTGGGCCTGGAGCAACAGGTCAGTGAACTGGGGCTGGTGATCGACCGCCAGCCCCAGTTCCTGGCAGTACGCCGCAATGCCGGCATGGACCTGCTGGCGCAACGCTTCGCCGCCGAGCTGCGCCGCTTCAAGCAGGAGCCGGCCTATGCCGAGCTGAACGCACGCTACGCAGGCGCCGAGGTGAATATTCCGCAAACCGTTGAGCAGCAGGAACGCAGCACGCACTGATTGCTCTGTTATACTCCGCCAACCCCGCCAGGCTTACGCCCGGACGCTCGGCCTTGCAAAAGGCATCCCGATCGGCAGGACAGCGCGCCCAGAGCCCGCCCGCCGCCCCCCGGATGCGCATTGAAGGCCCAGCAGGACCGGACGCGATAGCATCACCTGATGCCCGTCGCGCCAGGCACGAACTTCCCATAGGGCTTAGCCCCCACTAGAACAGGATTACTCATGTCCTTTGCTTCCCTCGGTCTCTCCGAGGCTCTAGTCCGCGCTATCGAGGCAGCGGGCTATACCCAGCCTACGCCGGTGCAACAGCGGGCCATTCCCGCCGTGTTGCAAGGTCGCGACCTGATGGTCGCGGCGCAGACAGGTACTGGTAAAACCGGTGGCTTTGCACTGCCGATTCTCGAACGCCTGTTTCCAGGTGGCCACCCCGACAAGTCCCAGCGCCATGGCCCACGCCAGCCGCGGGTACTGGTGCTGACCCCCACCCGCGAACTCGCCGCCCAGGTCCACGACAGCTTCAAGATCTACGCCCGCGACCTCAAGTTCGTCAGCGCCTGCATCTTCGGCGGTGTCGGCATGAACCCGCAGGTGCAGGCCATGTCCCGCGGCGTCGACGTGCTGGTGGCCTGCCCCGGCCGTCTGCTGGACCTCGCCGGCCAGGGCAGCGTCGACCTGAGCCACGTTGAGATCCTGGTGCTCGACGAAGCCGACCGCATGCTCGACATGGGCTTCATCCATGACGTGAAGAAGGTCCTCGCACGCTTGCCTGCCAAGCGCCAGAACCTGCTGTTCTCGGCGACCTTCTCCAAAGACATCACCAACCTGGCCGACAAGCTGCTGCACAACCCCGAGCGCATCGAGGTCACGCCGCCCAACACCACGGTCGAGCGTATCGAGCAGCGTGTGTACCGTCTGCCCGCCAGCCACAAGCGTGCCCTGCTGGCCCACCTGATCACCCAGGGTGCCTGGGAGCAGGTGCTGGTCTTCACACGTACCAAGCACGGCGCCAACCGCCTGGCCGAATACCTCGAGAAGCACGGCCTGACTGCCGCGGCGATTCACGGCAACAAGAGCCAGAACGCGCGCACCAAGGCCCTGGCCGACTTCAAGGCCGGCACCGTGCGCATCATGGTCGCCACCGACATCGCCGCCCGCGGCCTGGACATCGACCAGTTGCCCCACGTGGTCAACTTCGAGCTGCCCAACGTCGAGGAAGACTACGTGCACCGTATCGGCCGTACCGGCCGTGCGGGCCGTTCCGGCGAGGCCATCTCGCTGGTGGCGCCGGACGAAGAGAAGCTGCTCAAGAGCATCGAGCGCGTCACCCGCCAGAAAATCCAGGACGGCGACCTGATGGGCTTCGATGCCTCGACGGTCGAAGCCGAAAAACCCGAAGCCCGTGAACGTCCGCAGATGAACCCGCGCGGTGGCCGTGGCCAGCGTGCCGACGGCAGCAATGCCGGCGGGCGCAAGGACAAGGGCAAGGACAAAGGCCAGGAAAAGGATAAGCCCGCAGGCGACAGAGCCACTGAGAAGGCCGCCGGCGGGCGCCAAGAGCGCAAGCCCCGTGACAACAGCAAAACCCGCCAGGCACCCTCGGGTCAGGCAGCAGTAGTTCCGAAAATCCCGGCCGACCGTGACCCTGAAGCCTTCCTGGACGACGAAGTGGACAACTTCGGCAACCGTGCCGACTACGTCAGCCCGTACCAGAACAAGGGCGGCCAGGGCCGCAACCGTCGCCCGGGCGCACCGGCAGCCGCCGGTACCGGCACCGGCGCACCCCGCGGTGGCCAGCCACGCAGCAACACCGGTGGTGGTGCACGTAGCGGTGGCGCCGGCAGCAATGGCGAGAAGCGCGGTGGTGCACGCAGCGGTGGCGGTGGTCGCGATGGCCAGGCGCGCCGTGACGGCAGCAACAACCGCAACCGCCGCCCGGCCCGTGACGATCAGTCGTCGCAGGAACCGGCAGTGCGCAACCCGCGTGACGGCCAGTCGCAGCCCAAGATCGTGCACAAGGAATCCAAGATCGACCGGTTCCCGACCGCCGAACAGCTCGAGCAGCTGCCAAGCCGCCCACGTGGCGAGAAGCCTGCGCTGCTGACGCGCAACCGCTGATCCCGCCACTGCGCACACAAGAACGCCGCCCCTAGGGGCGGCGTTCTTGTTTACAGGCCAGGCAATTACTTCTGCTTGACGCCTTCCAGCGAGATGTCCAGCTGGGCGGTCTGTGCCACGTCGCCAGGCAGCTTGATGCCGAAGTCTTTCAGGTCCAGGGTGGTGGTGGCGTTGAAACCGGCGCGCTCGCCGCCCCATGGGTCCTTGCCTTCACCGTTGAAGGTGGCCTTGAAGGTCACTGGCTTGGTCACGCCGTGGAAGGTCAGGTCGCCGGTCACGTCGGCAGTCTTGTCGCCAGTGGGCTTGACGGCGGTGGAGACGAACTTGGCGTCGGCGAATTTCGAAACGTCCAGGAAGTCCTTGCTGGCGATGTGCTTGTCACGCTCGGCGTGGTTGGACCACAGGCTGGCGGTCTTCACGTCTACCGAGATCTTGCTGTCCTGCGGCTTGGCGGAATCCCAGCTGAAGGTACCGTCCCAGTCCTTGAAGGTGCCGTGGATGAAGCTGTAGCCCAGGTGGCTGACTTTCCAGTCGATGAAGGCGTGCTGGCCTTCCTTGTCGATCTTGTAGTCGGCAGCCATGGCCTGGCCAGCGGTGAACAGGGCGGTACCGAGCGCCAGAGCGGCAAAAGTCTTTTTCAACATTACTTCTATTCCTTTGGAGTTGAGGTTGAACATCAAGCTTTGCGGCCCAGCATGCGGGTGAGGGTCGCGTCACGGTCGATAAAGTGGTGCTTGAGGGCGGCCAGGCCATGCAGGCCGGCGAAGATCACCAACCCCCAGGCCAGGTAGAAATGGATTTCCCCGGCGACATCCGCCTGGTTGGGCAGGTCGCTGACCAGTGCCGGCACCTCGAACAGGCCGAACACCGGGATGCCCACGCCGTCGGCGGTGGAGATCAGGTAGCCGGTGATCATCACCCCGAACAGGCCCACGTACAGCAGGCCGTGGCCGGCCTTGGCGGCGAAGCGGGTAAGCGGGCCGTGGTTGGCCGGGGCCGGTGGTGGCGGGCTGATGAAGCGCCACAGCACGCGACCGAGCATGATCGCCAGCAGGGTCAGGCCGATACTCTTGTGCAGGTCGGGTGCCGTTTTGCGCCACGCACTGTAGTAGTCCAGGCCGACCATCCACAGCCCCAGGCCGAACAGGCCGAAGACCGCCAGGGCCACGCCCCAGTGCAGGACGATACTGACCACGCCATAGCGAGAAGGAGAATTGCGCAGTTGCATTGCCGTGTTTCCATGTAAGAACTGTGCCCAAGACTAACCGGTTATCTATCGAATTAAAGCGGAAAATTTCGCTTTGAACGATCGAGAAACATGATCTTTAGTGTGAGACGAACAGGTTAAGGAAACATTAACTCGGCAGGAAGGAATTCTGGTGCTGCTGGACGCGCATCGCGGGTCAAGCCCGCTCCCACAGGGTCTTCGGCGATCCTGTGGGAGCGGGCTTGACC
>NZ_JASCPN010000076.1:0-22395 GCF_029960155.1 Pseudomonas sp. PS01300
TGGCCTGCGAGCGCAGCCTGGAGATGGTGGTCGGCCTGCTGGCGATCCTCAAGGCTGGCGGCGCCTATGTGCCACTGGACCCGGCGTACCCCGAGGACCGCCTGGCCTACATGATGGAAGACAGCGGGCTGAGCGTGGTGCTGGCCCAGTCGCACCTGCAACTGCCAGTTCCGCAAGGCGTGCGCACGTTGCTGCTGGACGATGACTTCACTGGTTATGCCGCCAGCAACCCAGGCCTGACGCTGGACCCTGCCAACCTGGCCTATGTGATCTATACCTCCGGCTCCACCGGCAAGCCCAAGGGCGCGTTGCTCGCGCACCACAACGTACTGCGCCTGTTTGCCGCCACCGAACACTGGTTCGCCTTCGGGCCGAGTGACGTGTGGAGCCTGTTCCACTCCTATGCCTTCGACTTCTCGGTATGGGAGATCTTTGGTGCGCTGTTGTATGGCGGCAGGCTGGTCATCGTGCCGCAGGCCACCAGCCGGGCACCGGAAGAGTTCTTCCAGTTGCTGTGCGAGCAGGGGGTCACCGTACTCAACCAGACGCCATCGGCGTTCAAACAGCTGATGCAGGTGGCCTGTGCCCCCGTCAATGCAGCAGCCAAACCCGCCCTGCGTTACGTGGTGTTCGGTGGCGAAGCTCTCGACGTGCACAGCCTGCGCCCTTGGTTCGAGCGCTTCGGTGATCAGCAGCCGCAACTGATCAACATGTACGGCATCACCGAGACCACGGTGCACGTCACTTACCGTCCTGTGTCGCTGGCCGATCTGGCCGGCGATGCGGCAAGCCCCATCGGCGAGCCGATCCCGGACCTGTCGTGGTACCTGCTCGATGCCGACCTGAACCCGGTGCCCAAAGGCGCCATCGGCGAGCTGTATGTGGGCCAGGCCGGTCTGGCGCGTGGTTATCTCAAGCGTGCCGATCTCACCGCCACACGTTTCGTGCCCGATCCGTTCTCGGCCCGCGGCGAACGCCTGTACCGCACGGGCGACCTGGCGCGTTATCGCCAGGATGGCATCGTCGAGTACGTCGGCCGCATCGACCATCAGGTCAAGATTCGCGGCTTCCGCATCGAACTGGGTGAGATCGAGGCACGTCTGGCGCAACAGGCTGCGGTGCGCGAGGCGCTGGTGCTGGCGGTGGACGGGCCGAGCGGCCAGCAACTGGTGGGTTATGTACTGCCCCACGATAACGCCGCCGACCCCACGGCCCTGCGGGAAGAACTGAAAACCCGGCTCAAGGCCGAACTGCCGGACTACATGGTGCCCACGCACTTGTTGTTCCTGGAGCAATGGCCACTGACGGCCAACGGCAAGCTCGACCGCCGCGCCCTGCCGGCCCCGGATGCGAGCCTGCTGCAGGCCGAGTACGTGGCGCCGCAAGGTGATCTGGAGCAGAGGATTGCCCAGGTCTGGCAGCAGGTGCTGGAGCTGTCGCGGATTGGTCGCGACGACAACTTTTTCGAGCTGGGTGGCCATTCGTTGCTGGCTACCCAGGTGGTGGCGCGGCTGCGTCAGGTGCTGAGTGTCGAGGTGGGTTTGCGTGACCTGTTCGGCACGCCGACCCTCGGTGCCTTCGCCGCCTTGCTGGCTCAGCGCGATGGCCGGTCGCGCGCGGCGCTGCCGAGCCTGCAGGCCTACGGCGAGCGCGCCACGGCGCCGCTGTCGCTGGCCCAGCGTCGGCTGTGGGTGGTCGAGCAGTTCGCCGCGCCCAGCGGCGCTTATGGCATGCCCCTGGCGCTGCGCCTGGAAGGCGAACTGTCGGTGCCGCTGCTCGAAGCCAGCCTGGCGCAGTTGATCAGGCGCCATGAAGTACTGCGTACCGCGTATGTGGCCGATGACGACGGTGATCCACTGGCAGTGGTCAGCACAGACGTGCCGCTGCCTCTGCCGCTGCTGGATCTGTCGATGCTGCCAGCAGGGGAGCAGGAGGCGAGGGTGGCCGAGGCGATCGAGCACAATGCCCGCCAGCCCATCAGCCTGGTGCAGGCACCGCTGTTGCGTGGCCAGGTGATACGCCTGGGTCAGGAGCGCCACGTGCTGCTGTTCTGCATGCACCACATCATCTCCGATGGCTGGTCGCTGGCGCTGCTGAGCAACGAAGTGGTCGAGGTCTACGCCCGCCTCAAGGCCGGGATCCAGACGCCGTTGCCGCCCTTGCCCTTGCAGTATTCCGATTATGCCCAGTGGCAGCAGGCCCTGGAGCAGGCGGGAGTGATGCGCGAACAGGCTGCCTTCTGGCAGCGCACCCTGGCCGGTCACGACGGGCTGCTGGTGTTGCCGGCCGACCACCCGCGCAAGCCCCAGGCCAGCCATGCCGGTCGCGACCTGCACTTCAGCCTGCCGACGGCCCTGCACGAGCAGCTCAAGGGCCTGTCACGTGCCGCCGGGGTCACCCTTTACAGCACCTTGCTGGCGGCATTCCAGGTGATGTTGCACCGGCTCAGTGGCAGCCACGACGTGCTGGTCGGGGCGGACGTGGCGGGGCGCTCGCAGCCTGAACTGGAAGGCCTGATCGGCTTTTTCATCAACGTGCTGCCGCTGCGTTCACGCTGGCAGGAGCAGCTGTCGGTGCGCGAGTACCTGGCCCAGGTCCAGGACACCGCACTGAGTGCGTTCGAACACCAGGAGTTGCCATTCGACCAGATCGTCGAGGCTGCCGCGACGCCTCGGCACAAGGGCGCCAACCCGCTGGTGCAGGTGCTGTTCGTGATGAACAACCTGCCGGTGCGCCAGGCGGCGATGGACGGGGTGCGGGTCGAGGCACTGCCGATGGGCGGTGGCTACTCCAAGTTCGACATGGCCCTGTTCATCGACCAGGAGGCCGACCAGTTGCATGGCACCTGGCAGTACGCCAGCGACTTATTCCAACAAGAACGTATCGAGCTCTGCGTGAAAGGCTGGATGACCATTCTCGAACAGATGGTGCGTGATCCAGATAAACGTCTAGGGGAAATCAACATGCCTACCCATACCGCGGCCCCTGTGGCTGCGCCTGCAACACCCGCTGCACCGAGCAAGGCCGACAAACTGGGCAAG
Source organism: Pseudomonas sp. PS01300 (assembly GCF_029960155.1). Taxonomy (NCBI): domain Bacteria; kingdom Pseudomonadati; phylum Pseudomonadota; class Gammaproteobacteria; order Pseudomonadales; family Pseudomonadaceae; genus Pseudomonas; species Pseudomonas sp. PS01300. The sequence goes on from NZ_JASCPN010000076.1 coordinate 3,042, forward strand.
TTTCTGAAGAAGGCCCAGGGGCCGGCAGCGCGCCCTGCGGTAGCCTCCATGCGCGAGAGCCTGATGGTGCCGGGCCAGGCGTTCCCGCTGCTGTGGGAACCGACCGACCCGGGGCTGGACCTGATCCAGTGGATCGAGCACAACCGCCCACTGGTGGAGCACAAGCTTGCCCAGCATGCCGGCATCCTGTTCCGTGGTTTCGCCCTGCGCGATATCCACGCCTTCGAAGCCTTTGCCGAAGCGGTGCAGCCTGGCCTGTATGGCCAGTACGGTGACCTGCCGAAGAAGGAAGGCGGCAAGAACACCTACCGTTCGACGCCGTATCCGGAGAAGAAGATGATTCTTTTCCACAACGAAAGCGCGCATCAGGATCGCTGGCCGCGCAAGCAGCTGTTCTTCTGTGAGCAGCCTTCACCCGTGGGGGGCGCCACCCCGGTGGTGGACTGCCGTCTGATGTACCAGAAGCTGCCGACCGAGCTGCGTGAGCGCTTCGAGGGCAAGGGCCTGCTATACGTGCGCACCTTTGCCGACAAGCTCGATGTGTCGTGGCAGCACTTCTTCAAGACCGAGGTGCGTGCCGAGGTCGAGGCGCGCTGCAGTGCGGCGGGCATCCAGTGGACCTGGCTGGACAACGACGAACTGCAGATCCGCACGCCGTGCCCGGCGATCATCAGCCACCCGGTCACGGGCGAGAAGAGCTTCTTCAACCAGGTGCAGTTGCACCACATCTACTGCCTGGACCCGGATGTGCGCGAAGACCTGCTGGCACTGTTCGGCGAGCAGCGCATGCCCCGTCATGTTTACTACGGCGACGGTTCGCCGATCGAGGACGAGGTCATGCAGCAGATCGGCGACCTGTACGAGGAATGCGCGGTGCGTTTCGAGTGGCGCAAGGGTGATGTGATTCTGCTCGACAACATGCTTGCCGCCCATGCTCGCGACCCCTTCGAGGGGCCGCGCAAGATTGTCGTGGCGATGGGCGAGATGATCGAACGCAGTGCCCTGGGGGCGCTGCCTGACACACAACAGCGGACGATGGCAAAGGACGAGGCGGGCGCATGAGCACGGCACAGCTGGAAACACAGGACACAGGCCTGGCCCTGCTTCCCGAGCAGGAAACCTGGGTCGCGGCATTGAATGCCGGTGCACGGCGCGAGGCCATCGCGCATTGCCTGCGCGTCGATATCCACGGCGAGCCGGATGTGCCGCGCCTGCAGCAGGCACTGGACAGCCTGCTGGCGCGACACGCCGCCCTGGCCATGCGCCTGGGCAGCGTGGCCGGCTATCACGGCCAGCGCCAGTTCATGCCCGAGGCATCGGCGCAGGCGTTCGACCTGCAGGTGCAGCCGGATGTGGCGCCCGAGGCGTGGCTCGCCGAACCCTGGCCTGCGGCAGGCCCGTACGTGCAGGCCTTGCTGTCGCGTGTGACGCAGGGGCGGTGGGTGCTGGTGCTGGCGCTGGCCCGCTTTGTCGGTGATGCCGGCAGCCTCAAGGTAATGTTCGACGCGCTGGTACAGGCCTACCTGCACGCTGCTGCGGTCGACGACGAGGAACCGGGGCAATTTGCGCAATACCTGGAGTGGCGCAGCGAAGTGCTGTTCGACGAAGATGCCGACACCGCCAAGGCGTACTGGCAGGCGCACCTGCCGGCCAGCGAAGCGTGCGTTGCGCCCTGTTTGCCATACCGCCGTGCCACGGCCCAGCCCGCAGCCGCGCTCAAGCTTGAGGCTACGCTGGAGGCGCCGTTGCAGGCGCAGCTGGCTGGCCTGGCGCAACGCCTGGGGGTAACGCTGGACACCGTGCTGCAGGCAGCCTGGTGGACGCTGCTGGCACGCATCAGCGGGCGCCATCGGTTTGTCGGTGGCTGGCGCCACGACGGGCGCAAGGATTACGCGTTCTTCGAGAACAGCATCGGGGTGTTCGAGAAAACCCTGCCGCTGGTAGTGCATGTGGATCAGGAGCAACCCTTCGAAGCGTGGGTTACCGACCTGGCGGCGCAGCTCGAGCAGCATGCAACCTGGCAGGAATATGCCGCAGGCAACCTGCCGGTGGCGTATGAAAACCCGCTTTACGGCTTTGCCGCGCGCGCTGCCTTGCTGGAGCAGGTTGTCGGCACTGCGCAGTGGCAGGCGACCCGCCTGGCCGAAGCACAGCCCCGGTTCGAGTTGCTGCTGAGCGTCAGCGACACGGCCTTGCGTCTTGACGCCGAAGCGGGGCGCTACAGCCAGGTCGGTCTTGAAGTGCTGCTCGGACAGTACCAGGCGCTGCTGCACAGCATCGCCGCGCACAGTCGACAGGCCCTGGGCCGGCTCAACCTCTCGGGGGCTGCGGACAACGCCGCGCTGCTTGCCCTCAACCCCGCAGTGCGTGCGCTGGAAGACCGGGTGCTGTTACCCGAACGCATCGCCCAGTGGGCCGCCATCACCCCGGACGCTCCGGCGCTGGTCAGTGCCGGCGTGACCCTGAGCTACGCCGAACTTGAACAGCGCGTGGCACGCCTGGCGTTCGACCTGGTGACACTCGGCGTGGGCCAGGGTGGGCGGGTAGGGCTGGCCTTGCCACGTTCGACGCAATGGGTGGTGGCCATGCTGGCCTGTTGGCGGGTGGGCGCCGCGTACTTGCCGCTGGACCCGCAATGGCCGGTTGCACGGCAGTTGCAGATGCTGGAACAGGCACAGCCAGGCCTGGTGCTGACCGAGCAGGCGCATCTGGCCCAACTGGCCGGGCAGGGTATGGTCGTGCAGGACATCGCGCTGCTGGGCCACGTCGACGGCGATGTGGCCAGCCCTGCGCTCAGTGCGACCGATGTCGCCTATGTGCTGTTCACCTCCGGCTCCAGCGGCACGCCCAAAGGCGTGGTGGTGGAGCATCAGCAGTTGCTCAACTACGCCGCCGGGGTGTGCCAGCAACTGCAACTCGATGCATGCCGTCACTTCGCCCTGAGTTCCACGGTGGCTGCCGACCTTGGCAACACCGCGCTGCTGGGCGCGCTGTACCTGGGTGCAGCGCTGCATGTAGCCGACGACGACAGCATCCAGTCGCCCGAGGCGTTCGCGCATTTCATGCGTGAACAGGCCATCGACTGCCTGAAGATCGTGCCCTCGCACCTGGCCGCGTTGCTCGAAGCCCAGGCGCCGCACCTGCCGGCGACCCTGGTGCTGGGCGGTGAAGCGATCGGCGTCTCGCTGCTGCAGCGCATTGCCGAGATTCGTCCGGACTGTCGCGTGTTCAACCACTATGGGCCTACCGAAACCACCGTGGGTGTGTTGGTGCATCGGGTGACAGCGGCGGATATGGACGCAGGGAGTGTGCCCTTGACCGAGGTGCTGCCCAACAATCAGGTGCTGGTGCTGGATGAGCACCTTCAGGCGGTGGCCATTGGTGAACTGGGCGAGCTGTACATCGGTGGACGACAACTGGCGCGTGGCTACCTGAATGCGCCCGAGCAGACGGCACAGGTGTTCATCGAGCATCCGCTGCAGCCGGGTGAGCGGCTGTACCGCAGCGGCGACCTGGCACGCTACCGTCCCGAGGGCGGTGTACAGCTGTATGGCCGGCGCGACCAGCAGGTCAAGGTGCGAGGGTTTCGTATCGAACTGGCGGAAATCGAAGTGCAGCTGGCCAGCCTGGCGCAGGTCAGCGAGGCGGTTGCGGTGCTGGTCGACGCCGAGCCGGTGGCCTTCTTGGTGCTGCGTGAGGGCGCAGGTCAGGAGGCGGCTGCCGCAGTGACGGCGCAACTGGCCCTGAGGCTGCCGGCGCCGATGCTGCCACGCCATGTACAGGTGCTGGCGCAGATGCCGCGCCTGGCCAATGGCAAGGTCGATCGACAAACATTGCAGCAGCGTCCGTTGGCCACTGCCGAGGTGGCCTGTGTGGCGCCGCGCGATGCCGTCGAGGAACTGCTGGCCAGCCGCATGGCGCAACTGCTGGGGCTGGAGCGCCTGAGCGTGGAGCAGGACTTCTTCGCTGCCGGTGGGCACTCGTTGCTGGTGATCAAGCTGGTGGCGGGCATTCGCAAGTTGCTGCAGTGCGATGTGCACCCCGGCGTGGTGTTCGACAACCCCAGCGTGGCAGCGTTGGCGCAGGCGTTGCGCTCGCAGGAGGCCGCCCCCGGGCAACTGGAAAAACTGGCGGCGGCACGGTTACGTCTGGACAGCATGACCCCCGAGCAGCGTGCACAGTTGCTGGCCAAGGCGCAGAACGCCAGCGCCTGAGGCGCGTCCGTGTTGCCGGAGCCCATCGACGTCGATGGGCTCCGTTCGCTGTGACGTTTCAGCTGCCGTGCAAGACGGTGCGCTATCTTTTTTCAGTATGTCTGTACTGAAAATGTGAACGATTCCTAAATTTTTCATTTTTAATTCGTCTTCCATTGGGTTCCACGAAGAATCCGATGGAAGTCCGGCCTGCGTGCCCCTTAGGCATTGGCGCGGAAGTGGCAGCAAGGAATGCCCATTGACTGATCAGTGGCCCTGAAGAGGCGACGATCTTCCGACGAATGATATCTGGGGTGATCCAACACTATGAAGGTTGAGCAAAAAAGGCGTGCACCACGTGTGCTGAAAAATTCACTGGCCACCTGGCGTACTTCGGCTTCCATCATCGTGTTGGGGTTGGCACTGGGTGCCAGCGGCGGTGTGTATGCACAGAGTGTGGCGGTCAATATCCCCGCCCAATCGCTGGAGAAGGCCCTGATCGATCTGGGCAACCAGACCGGTTTGCAGATTCTCTACGGGCCTGACCTGGTCACTGGCAAGAAGGCCCCGGCCGTGGTGGGCACCATGGAGCCGCAGCAGGCGCTGGAGCAGCTGCTGCGCAATGCCGGGCTGAGGTATCGCATCGAAGACAACACGGTGTTGCTGACCAATGAAGCCGCTTCAAACTCTGCGCTGGAACTGGATACCACCACCATCCAGGGCCAGGGCATGGGGCAGATGACCGAGAATACCGGTTCCTATACGCCCAGCCTGACCAGTGTCGGCTCCAAGACCCCGACCAGCCTGCGCCAGACCCCGCAGTCGGTTTCGGTCATTACCCATCAGGTGATTCAGGACAAGGGCATGGTCGATCTGACCGATGCCATGAAGATGACGCCGGGTATCACTGTGCGCAACTCGAACGAGCGCATCAACGACTTCTACTCCCGCGGCTTTGCCATCGAGAACATCCAGATCGATGGTGCAGCCCCCATGGCGCTGGGCACTACAGCGGGCAGCTTCTATTCAAGCAAGGTCTACAACCTGGCCGAGTTCGATCACGTTGAAGTACTGCGTGGTGCTTCAGGCCTTTTTGGTGGTACGGGCGACCCCGGTGGCATCATCAACCTGGTGCGCAAGCGCCCATTGGACACCTATCAATTGAAGTTCGAGGCGTCTGCGGGTTCATGGGACAACTACCGTAGCCAGGTCGACATCACGGGGCCGATGGGCTTCGACGGCAAGCTGAGGGGGCGACTAGTAGCGGCCTATACCGACAGGCAGTACTTCATGGATGAGCGCAGTTCGCAGAGCCCTACGCTTTACGGCATCCTGGAGGCGGACGTGTTGCCCAGCACACGCCTGACCATCGGTGGACGTTCCGAGCGTATCAATGAGAACGGTGCCAGCGCCGGCCTGCCTCGCTACAGCGACGGCAAGGATCTTGGTTTGCCGCGCCATACCAACCTGAGCGAGAGCTGGGCGTTCCAGGACGGTCGGTCGGATGAGGTGTTTGCCAAGGTCGACCACGAGCTGTCGGATGACTGGAAGCTCAACGTCAGTTACACCCAGACTCAGGACTCCGGGTTGCAGAAGCGCGCGTTCAACGTTGGCAGTGTCAACCCGGTGACGGGCACCGGGGCAACGCGCTTCGGCAGTGTGGCGCGCTACCGCAGCGATCAGCAATTGGCGGACGTTAACCTGGCGGGTAAATTCAACCTGTTCGATCGCCAGCATGAGTTTTTGATGGGGGCAGATCATCAGCGAATCACCAGTCAATGGAGGGGCACCGGGCAACTGGCAGGCGCCTTCGAGCCAATCAACGTGTTCGATCCCGGTTCCACTCCGTGGCCAAACCCACCCACCACCAAGGATTGGCTGGCTGATTACAACCCCAATACCCAGATCCAGTACGGTCTCTACTCGACCCTGCGGCTGCAACTGGCCGAACCTCTGCACCTGATCGTTGGTGCTCGTGCGCAACGGTACAAGTTCTATCAGACGTATCAGGAAAGGGGCGTTGCACCGGCTTATCTTTCTACCCGAGAGCCCACCAAGGTGGTTCCATATGGTGGCGTGGTATATGACCTGAATGATGAGTGGTCGGCGTATGCCAGCTATTCGGAAATCTTCAAGCCACAGCAGAACAAACTTGAAGGCCCAACGCCTGCACCGGGTACCGAATCCAGCAATTCGATCGAACCCATGACCGGCAAGACCTACGAAACCGGTATCAAGGGGGAGCTGTGGGGCGGTGCCGTCAACACCTCCTTCGCTCTGTATTACACCAAGCGTGAGCACGAGGCTGTTCTGGACCCTGCTTATCCGGTAACGACCGTCCCGTTTGGTGGCAGCTGCTGTTATGTGACGCAGGGCGAAGTGGTCAGCAAGGGTGTGGACATGGAGGTCAGCGGGGAGCTGCTTCCCGACTGGAGCCTGATGGCGGGTTACACCTATAACCACAACCAGAATCGTAACGACGACACGGTGTTCAGCAGCCTGACCCCCAAACACCTGTTCAAGCTATGGTCCACATATCGTCTGCCAGGCGAATTCAATGACTTGAAAATCGGCGGCGGGGTGAACCTGCAGAGTGCCAACTATGTCAGTGGAACCGCAGCGGTGCTGGACAACACAGGTGCGGTCATTCGCAACGAAAGCTATGAATATCGCCAGGCAGGCTACGCCGTGTGGAACGCCATGGCCGAGTATCGTCTCGATGATCATTGGAGCCTCACCTACAACCTCAACAACGTGTTCGACAAGACCTATTATTCGACAGTAGGCTCTTCGGTTGCCGCCAACTGGTACGGTGAGCCGCGTAACCACATGCTGACGTTGCGGGGTACGTTCTGGTAATCGGCACTCTTTTCGAAAGCCCGTTCTGATGCGGGCTTTTTTGTGGGCGGTGGCGGCTTAAACGGCGGTCGTCCGCTTCCTGCATGACGCCAATGTTTTTTGGTATTGCGAACGATTCTCAAAATTCGTACCCTAGCGCTCCCGCCACCTGTGCTCCTGCACATGGATCGCTCTGGAGTGTGCATTGGATAATCTGGATCGGTTGTTTCGCCTCTATCACCGCGAACTGCAGCAGATTGCCTACCGCCGCCTGGGCGATCGGGAAATGGCGGCAGACCTCACTCAGGACGCCTTTGTGCGTTACGTCGGCCTTGACCGTCAACAGCGTACGCATTCGATTGTCAATCCGCGCTTTTTCCTGATCCGCGTGCTGCGCAACCTGATCATCGACCTGGGGCGCAGCCGCACGCGGCGTGGGCCGGTCGGCTCGCTGGACGAGGTCGAGCATGAACTGCTCGATCCATGTCCGGGACCCGCCGCGCTGTTCGAGTTGCGCCAGCAACTGATGCTGTTGCAGCAGGCTCTGGACGAATTGCCCGTCAACTGCCGTCAGGCCCTGCTGCTCAATCGCCTCGAAGGGCTGGGCCATGCGGCCATCGCCGAGCGGCTCGGGGTCTCGGTGAGCATGGTCAGCAAGTACATCATGAGCGCCTTGCTGCACTGTGCTCGACGCCTCGAAATGATGGATGACTGAATGAAGCGCGAGAGCAGCGGTTTTTGTTCAGGCAAGGCATCCACAGTGCTGACCGAGCAGGCCTTGCAGTGGTTGGTCGACCTGCATTCGGGCGACGCCGAGGCGCCTGCCTGGGACGCCTATCTGCAGTGGTGCGAAACATCACCGCAACACCAGCATGCCGCCCACGCGGCGGAGCGCCTGTGGGAGCGGCTGGGCAGTGCATTGGAGCGGCCGCCTGCATCGTCGCGCAGGGTGCCGTTGTTGGGTTTGACAATAGCCTTGAGCCTTGCGGGGGGGCTCTACTGGCAGGCTCAAACCCAAGGTTGGGTAGCCGACCAGATGACCGCTCTGGGCGAGCACCGCACGTTGAACCTGGCCGATGGCTCGCGCCTGGAGCTGGCGCCGCACACGCGTGTGGATATAGATCTGGAAGGCGATCGCCGGGTGTTGCGTTTGTACGCCGGGGAGCTCTTCGTGCAGGTCGCAGCCGATGCACAGCGTCCGTTCGAGGTACTGGCTGGCAACGGGCGCATGCGCGCGCTGGGTACCGGCTTCGATGTGCGACGCGAGGGCGAGCAGGTGCGGATGGTGGTGACCGAGCATTCGGTGCGGGTGACGCTCGAGGGGGATGCGCAGGCTGTTGACGTTGACGCCGGCCAGGCGGTGCAGTTCGGTCCGCACGGCCTGGAGGATGCGCAAGCGGTGGATATCGCATCGGCAACCGCGTGGCGTCGCGACCGCCTGGTGTTCAACCAGCAGCCGCTGGGTGAGGTGCTGGAGCAGATCGGCCACTACCACCGCGGCCTGATCTGGGTGCGCGACAACGACCTGCGCCGCTTGCCGGTCACCGGTGTCGTTGCAACCGATGACACTCACGCCCAGTTGCAATTGCTGCAGCGCACCTTGCCGCTACGCGTGCGGCAGTTCCCATGGTTGACCGTGATCGAGCGAGACGACGCACGGCAAAAGTAGGGCCTGTGCAGAAATAATTGATTGTTGCCACTGTCGGGTTTCAGAGGGCTGACGTCTTTCCTTTCGAGATTGATTTTTATTTCGCTGATTTCAGCAGGGGAGCGTTATGCCGTATCTGATCAGACAAACCGCCTTGAGCCTGGCGATCGTGACAGCGAGCTGCGTGGGTGTCAGCCTACCGGCCAGGGCGGTGGATCACCAACACGCCGTTGAGCAGGTATTCGATGTTGCGCCAGGCCCGCTTGACCAGGCACTGACGCGGTTTGCCGATCAGGCGGGGTTGCGCCTGATGGTTGCCAGTGAAGTAGTGACCCGCCAGCATTCGCAAGGGCTGCACGGGCGTTACGCGGTACAGCAGGGGCTTGATCGATTATTGTTGGGCAGTGGCTTGAGCGCCAGGCTCAGCGGCGATGTGATCCTGGTCGAAAGAACTCCTGCGCTGGGGGCGGCGCTGGAACTCGGTACCACCACCATCCAGGGCCAGGGCATGGGGCAGATGACCGAGAATACCGGTTCCTATACGCCCAGCCTGACCAGTGTCGGCTCCAAGACCCCGACCAGCCTGCGCCAGACCCCGCAGTCGGTTTCGGTCATTACCCATCAGGTGATTCAGGACAAGGGCATGGTCGATTTGACCGATGCCATGAAGATTGCACCAGGCATTACCGTGCAGAATTCCACCGACCGGCTGTCGACCTACTTTTCTCGAGGGTTTGCCATCGAGAACATCCAGATCGATGGAGCGGCGCCCATGGCCCTGGGTACCACGGCAGGCAGCTTCTACTCGAACAAGAACTACAACCTGGTAGAGTTCGATCACGTCGAAGTCCTGCGTGGGGCCTCGGGTCTTTTCGGCGGCACTGGCGATCCGGGCGGCATCATCAACCTTGTGCGCAAGCGCCCATTGGACACCTATCAATTGAAGGTCGAGGCATCGGCCGGTTCCTGGGACAACTACCGTACGCAACTGGATGTCACCGGCCCTATGGCCTTCGACGGAAAACTGCGCGGACGATTGGTCACCGCCTACACGGACCGGCAGTATTTTCTCGACGAACGAAGCACCGAGCTGCCCACGATCTACGGTGTGCTCGAGGCCGACTTGCTGCCCGACACTCGCCTGACCGTGGGCGGGCGTTACGAGCGTATTCATGAAAACGGTTCGGGAACCGGGCTTCCGCGTTTCAGCACCGGCGGTGATCTGGGCCTGCCACGCCATACCAACCTGAGCCAGAGCTGGGCTTATCAGGATGGCCGCTCGCAGGAACTGTTCGCCAAGATCGACCATGAATTGTCTGACCGCTGGAAAGTGAACCTGAGCTATACCCAGACGCAAGATGTGGGTATGAAAAAAGGCTCCTTTTCCGTGGGCGCGCTCAACCCGGTCACCGGGCTCGGCCCGATGTGGCTCGGTTCGAACTCTCGCTATCGGAGCGACCAGCAACTGTGGGACGTGAACGTTGCCGGAAAATTCGACCTGCTGGGCCGTGAGCATGAATTCCTCATGGGCGCCGACCATCAGCGCATCACCAGCCGCTGGCAGGGTACGCCACAATTGGCCGGTGCCTTTGGCGCCATCGATGTCTACGACCCGAAGTCGACCCCCTGGATCGAACCACCTATCCGCAAGGACTGGGTCAGCGACTATGACCCCAACTCGCAAGTGCAGTACGGGCTCTACTCCACGTTGCGGATGCACGTTGCCGATCCGCTGCACCTGATCGTCGGCGCCCGGGTGCAACGCTACAAGTTCGACCAGGTCTACCGCGAGTTCGATGGCAGCACCGGGGCGTGGTCAGTGGCCTCGGACGTGTCGGTCCGTGAACCGACGAAGGTCGTGCCCTATGGCGGTGTTGTGTATGACCTGAATGAGGAGTGGTCGGCATACGCCAGCTACTCGGAAATCTTCAAGCCGCAGCAAAGCAACCTTCAAGGGCCGCTGCCGGGCAGCCCGGTCGAGGCCATGACCGGTGAAACCTATGAAACCGGTATCAAGGGCGAGTTGTTCGGCGGTGCGTTGAACACCTCGATCGCGCTGTACTACACCAAGCGCGAAAACCAGGCCGTCGAAGACCCTGCCTACCCGTTGACCTCGGTGCTGTTCGGAGGCAACTGCTGCTACCTGACCCAGGGCAAGGTGGTCAGCAAGGGCATCGACCTTGAGGTCAGTGGTGAGGTGTTGCCGGACTGGAGCGTCATTGCCGGCTATACCTACAACAACAACCGTAACCGCAACAACGGTGATGTGTTCAGCGGGGTCACGCCCAAACACCTGTTCAAACTGTGGTCGACCTACCGTCTGCCGGGCGATTTCAATGACCTGAAGATAGGCGGTGGGGTCAATCTCCAGAGCGCGAACTATGTCAACGGTTCAGCATCGGTACTGGACCCTGCCACCGGCGCAGTGGTGGGCAACGAGCGCTACGAATACCGCCAGGCCGGCTATGCGGTGTGGAATGCCATGGCGGAGTACCGGCTTGATGATCACTGGTCGGTGCTTTACAACCTCAACAACGCGTTTGACAAGAAGTACTACTCCACTGTCGGCTCCTCGGCACTGGGCAACTGGTACGGCGATCCGCGCAATCACATGCTGACGTTGCGTGGTACGTTCTGGTAATCGCCAACGCCACAAAAAAGCCCGCAACGCTGCGGGCTTTTTCATGGGCGCCACCTGCCTCGACTACAGCGAGGCCAACCAGCGGTCCACCGCCGTATAGATCGCCTCGACATCCGCCACAATCCCGCCCATGCGCAGAAAATCGTGGGTCAGCCCCTGCTGCACCTTCAACGTCACCGAAGTACCGCTGGCCTCCAGCAGGCGGGCGTACTCCAGCCCTTCGTCAAACAGCGGGTCGTATTCGGCCAGGCTCACATACGCCGGGGCCAGTTCGCCCAGCCCGCTGGCCAGCAACGGCGAGACGCGCCAGTCCAGGTGCTGCGCCGGGTCGGCACTGTAATGGTGGTAGAACCATTCCAGCGTGGCGGTCTCGAGCAGGTAGTCCTGGGCATAGCGGCGATGCGAGTCGCGCTGGCGCGAGGTATCGGTGACCGGATAGAACAGTAGCTGCGCCCTGGGCTTGAGCTGCAACGCCTGTGGCTGCTTGACCGCCGTGATCGCCAGCACGGTGGCCAGGGTGGCGCCGACGCTGTCGCCCGCGAGTGTCACCCGCTGGTTGTCCAGGTGCAGCGCCGTGGCCTGTTCAGCCAGCCAGTTGGCGGCATCCAGCGCATCATGCACGGCGGTCGGGAACGGGTATTGCGGGGCCAGCCGGTAAGCCGGCGCCAGCACCGCCTGGCGCCCGCTTGCTGCCAGGCGGCGGCAGATGGAGTCATGGGAGTCCAGGCTGCCGACCACATAACCGCCACCATGAAAGAACAGCAGCGTTGGCAGCAACGCCGTGTCGCTGGCATCGGCGCGGTAAAGACGCGCCGCGATGGACTGGCCGTCGCGGGTTGGAATGCTCAGGGTAGTGACGTTGATGGCGCCTGGCGGGCAGGGGTCGAGCACTTGCGAGGTGGTTTCGAACTGCGTGCGCGCCAGTGCCAGATCAAGTTCGTGCAGCGCGCTGCTCTTGCCACTCAGGCGGCCCATCTGGGCCAGTTCCAGGAAGCCTTCGAGGTCGGGATCCAGAGGCATGTAGAGGTTCCTTGCAAAGCTATCGGTAAGCGCCGCCCCGGCTGACGGGGCGGCGGTGGTATCAACAGGTGACGCTGTGGCTTTCCTGCAACTGCTCCAGCACGCGGCGCAGCAGCTCGGGATGCTTGAGCATGTCGTAATGGCCGGCGGCGACCGGTTCGTTGAGTTGCGCCTGCACCAGGCGCAGCTGGGTCTGGCCTGCGCCGGCCCTGGCCCACCAGCACTGCGCTGGCACCTGCGTTGCGGGGAGCCCCTCGATGGCCTCGGACAATGCCTTGAGTTTCATGGCTACACGGAAGGTATGGGCCAGTTCTTCAGCGCCGATGGAGGCGAACGCCGAGGCGCTGATGACCTGGGCCTGCACCTGGGCAATCACCGTTTCGAGGTGGTTGGCAGGGCTGCTGGCGCGCACCTGCAACACCGGCAGCGCGTCACTTGGCACGCCCATGATGACACCCAGGAAGCTGCCAAGGTCTTCGCTCCAGTCCTCATCGGCTGCAGGCTGCGCAGGCGCAGATGACGGCAGAAAGCTGTCCACCAGGCCGAGGAAACCCACCCGCTGGCCCTGTTTCTCAAGCTCTTGCGCGACCAGCACCGCCAGGGTGCCGCCCAGTGACCAACCCAGCAGGTGGTAAGGACCGCTGGCCTGTTTCTGGCGGATGTACTGGGCATAGTCGATGGCCATGGCCTCGAGGGATTCGTCTTCCCAGCTACGCTCCAGCAGCATTCGACATTGCAGGCCATACACGCTGCGCTGGCCTTCCAGGCGGCGAGCCAGCGGCTCGTAGTCGAATACCGTGCCGAAGCCTGCGTGCAGGCAGAACAGCGGCCGCGCCTGTTCGACCGGGCTGTTGAGCAACAGCAACGGGTCGAGGGAAGGCACCTGGGCCTCGTAGCCCGACAGCTCGGCGATGGTCGGCTTGCCAATCAGGTCGCGCAGTTTCAGTTCGATGCCCAGCTCCGGCTGGCTACGTACCCTGGACAGCACCTTGAGCACACGCAGCGAGTCGCCCCCCAGTTCGAAGAAGTTGTCGGTAACGCCAACCTGTTCGACCTCCAGCACCTGTTGCCAGATGGCCGCCAGGCCCTGCTCCAGCGCATTGCGCGGGGCGATGAAGGCACGCGCCTTGAAGTCCGGGTCGGGCAGCGCCTTGCGGTCGAGCTTGCCGTTGGGGTTGAGCGGGAAGGCGGCCAGCGCGAGGATCTGCGCCGGCACCATGTAGTCGGGCAGCTCGACCTGCAGTGCACCGCGCAGGCGTTCGCCCAGGTCACCGGCGTCGTCCGCTACCACGTAGCCGATCAGTTGCTTGCCGGCGCCGGTTTCACGTGCAACCACCACCGCGTCGGTCACCCCGGGTTGCTGGCGCAGGCGCGATTCGATTTCGCCCAGCTCAATGCGGAAACCGCGCACCTTGACCTGATTGTCCAGTCGGCCGAGGTAGTCGAACACGCCGTCGGCGCGCTGGCGCACCAGGTCACCGGTGCGGTACAGGCGGCTGCCATCGCCCGCGAACGGGTCGGCAACGAAGCGTTCGGCGCTGAGCCCGGGACGCTGGTGATAGCCGCGCGCCACGCCTTCGCCACCGAGGTACAGCTCGCCGGCCACGCCGTCGGGCACCGGGTTGAGCTGGTCGTCGAGTACGTACAGGGTACGTCGACCCACGCGGGTGCCGATGGGCGCATACACCGCACCGCACTGCTGGCTGGCGTCGACTTTCCACAGCAACGGCGTGACCACGGTTTCGGTGGGGCCGTAACCGTTGGTGAGATAGGCCGGCTTGAGTGCACGCTTGACCAGCTCGAAGTTGGCCTCGGCCACCGCGTCACCACCAAAGCAGTACACCCGCACCGCCGGTGGCGGCGCTTCGACGCTGGCGGCGTATTCGGCCAGTTGCTGCAGGTAGGCGGGCGGGAAGCAGGCGATATCGATGTTGTGCGCGTGCAGGGCCTGCCAGGTTTCCTCGGCAGTCCACAGGCGGTTGTCGCGCAGCACCAGCTGGCCGCCGCCGAGCAGGGTCGACTGCCAGCGTTCCTGGGCACCGTCGAAGGCGAACGACATGAACAGCAGCTCGCGGGTGCTGGCGTCCATCGCGTAGCGCTCGGCAATCGCCAGGCAGTGCATGCGGATCTGCCCGTGGCTGACGGCCACTCCTTTGGGCTTGCCGGTGGAGCCGGAGGTGTAGATCAGGTAGGCGAGGTTGTCCGCGTCGGCGCGAGGCGCCGGGCAACTGGCGGGGTAGGTGTCCAGGGCCAGATGGTCAAGTGTGATCAGGGTGCCGGCACCGGCATCGGCAAACCGGTGCTGGAGTGAGCGTTGCGTCAGCAGCACCGGCATGCGCGAGTCTTCGACGATCCACTTGACGCGCTCCTGCGGGTAGTCGATGTCGAGCGGAACGTAGGCTGCGCCGGTCTTCATCACGGCATAGAACGCCACGATCACGTCGACCGAACGCTCCAGGGCAATGCCGACGCACACTTCAGGGCCGATGCCCTGTGCGATCAGGTGGTGGGCCAGCCGGTTGGCGCGGGTTTCCAGTTCGCCGTAGCTCAACTGCACATCGGCGCAGGTGACCGCGATACGCTGCGGCTGCCGTTCGGCATGGCTGCGGATGCACTCGGCCAGCAGCGCCGGGTCGTGGCTCGGCGGCGCCAGTTGATTGTGTTGTGCAAGTGCCTGCTGTTCGTCGGCACTGAGCATCGACAGGCTGCCCAGGGTTGCTTGAGGGTTGTCGAGCAGGGCATCGAGCAAGGTTTCGAAGCTGGTGCGGATCTGCGCCGTGGCAGCCTCGGTGAAGCGGTTGCGCAGGTAGAGGAACTCGATCTTGAGGGTGCGGCCCAGGTTGATCGCCAGGTCCATGGCGAAGTTGGTGACGTCACGACTGTTCACCTCGCCAAAGCTCAACTGATTCTGCTCGGCTTCCTGCAGGCGGTCGTCCACCGGGTAGTTTTCGAACACGATGATGCTGTCGAACAGTGCCTGGCCGTTCTGCCCCGACCAGCGTTGCACGTCGGCCAGCGAGGCATGCTCCTGGTCACGAACCTCCAGGTTGTAGGTCTGCAGTGCTTGCAGCCACTGCGCCAGCGGCATGTGCGGCTGCGGGGTCTGAATGATCGGCAGGGTATTGATGAACAGCCCGAGCATTTCTTCGGCACCGGGCAGGCTGGCCGGGCGACCGGCCACGGTGGCGCCGAAGCACACGGTGGGCTGGCCGGTGTAGCGTTGCAACAGTAGCAGCCATACGGCCTGGATCAGTGTGTTGGGCGTGATACGCAGGCGCTGGGTCTGTTCGCGCAGGCGCTGGGTGCGTGCTTCGTCCCAGTGCAGGTACAGCGCTGCATGCCCTTGCAGGTCGCCGGCCGGACGCGGTGCAATGCTGCCGGCCAGCAGGGTCGGGCCTTCAAGGTCGTGCAGCTTGTGTTTCCAGAACTGCTCCAGGCTGGCCTGGGACTGATTCTGCAGCCATTGGATATGGTCGCGATATTGCCCGCGCTTTGCCGGTGGCGTGCGCCCGTGGTACAGCTCCAGCACTTCGCCGAGCAGGCGCGAGCTGGACCAGCCGTCCATCAGGATGTGGTGGCTGGTCCAGATCAGGTGGTGCTTGTGCTCGCCCAGGTCGATCAGCGTCAGGCGCGTCAACGGCGCCTGCAGCAGATCGAAGCCTTCGGCGCAGTCCGCTTCAAGGATACGTTGCAGGGCCTTTTCATCGAACGTCGTGGCTTGCCTGGCCAAGCGACGCACCGGCAGGGTGGCGTGCTTGTACACCACTTGCAGCGGCTCATTCAGCTCGTTGGCCGACCAGAACCCGGTGCGCAGGATTTCATGGCGGGCAATCGCGGTGTTCCAGGCCGCGATGAACCGTTCGGGGTCCAACCCGATAACCGGTACGCTCATCTGGTTGATGTAGAGGCTGGCCTCGTTGGACTCCAGCGTGTGAAACAGCATGCCTTGCTGCATGGGCGAGAGTGGGTAGAGGTCCTGCACGTCGCTGCACGGTACTGGCAAACGGTCCAGTTGCGGCTGGCTAAGACGCGCCAGCGCGAAGTCCGATGGCGTCAGCCCCCTGTGCTGCGGGTCGCGACAATGCGCAATGACGGCCGCCAGTTCCAGGCAGAAGGCATCGGCCAATTGCTGAACCGTCGCCTCCTCGAACATTTCGCTGCTGAAGCTCCAGTTCATGCTCAGCTCGCCGCCATACACCTGGCCGTTGAGCGACAGCCAGTTGCCCAGCGTTGCGTGGGCACTCTGGTTGGCGCCGGTGCTTTCAGCGGCCGGTGCGAACAGCGCGCCCTCATTGCTGTCGAAGCTGGCGTCGAACTGGCCCAGGTAGTTGAAGGTGATGCGTGGGACGGGCAGTTCGCCCAGGGCCTGACGCGCGCTCCCATCGCCAAGAAAGCGCAGTGCGCCGTAGCCGATGCCCTTGTTGGGAATGGCGCGCAGCTGTTCCTTGATTGCCTTGATCGACTCGCCCATACCGCTGGCGGGGGTGAGCTTGACCGGGAACACGCTGGTGAACCAACCCACGGTACGGGTCAGGTCGATCGTGTCGAACAGGTCTTCGCGGCCATGGCCTTCCAGCTCGATCAGGCTGCTTGGCGAGCCGCTCCAACGGCCGATCACGCGTGCCAGTGCGGTCAGCAACAAATCGTTGATCTGTGTGCGATAGGCCGCCGGTGCCTCCTGCAGCAGTTGGCGGGTGAGCTGCGTGTCGAGGCGGCTTTGCACGCTGCGTGCGTGGCGGTTCAGCAAGCTGCCGTGTGGGCGCTCGCAGGGCAGTGTGGTGGGTACATCCTGCAGTTGCGCCTGCCAGTACTGCAGTTCCTTTTGCAGGGCCTCGCTGCGTGCATAGCCTTGCAACTGCTCGGCCCAGGCCTTGACCGAGCTGGTTTTGCCCGGCAGTTTCGTCGGCTGGTTTACCAGCCGTTGCTGGTAGGCCAGTTGCAGGTCTTCGAAGAGGATGCGCCACGACACGCCATCCACCGCCAGGTGGTGAATGACCAACAGCAGGCGCTGCTGGCCATCGGGCAGGGTCGCCAGCAGGGCGCGCAGCAGCGGGCCTTGCTGGATGTTCAGGCTGGCCTGGGCGCGATTGGCCCATTCGTTGAGCGCAGGCTCGTCAGCGACTTCGGCCTGCCACAGCAATTTGCAGGTCGGGTCCACTGGCAGGTAGCGAGCACCTGGATGTTCGCCGTCGAGGGAGAACACCAGGCGCAAGGCATCGTGGTGTTCCAGCAGCGCGTGCAAGGCATGGTCCAGTACGGCTGCATCCAGCGGCCTGGATGGTTCGAGCATCACCGATTGATTGAAGTGATGCGGTTCGGGGGTATCGCTGAGCAAGAACAGTTGCTGGATCGGCAGCAGGGGCGTGGTGCCGAGCACGGGGCTCTGATCGATCTGCTGCGTGGTGTCGGCGACCTGCGCGACACTGGCCAGGCTCTTGATGGTCTGGTGCTGGAACAGGTCTTTGGCGCTGAAGCGGATCCCGCTCTGGCGGGCACGGCTGACCACCTGGATCGAGATGATCGAGTCGCCACCGAGCTCGAAGAAGTTGTCGTCCAGACCAATGCGCGGCAGCTTGAGCACGTCTTGCCACAAGGTGGCGATGCGTTTTTCCATTTCGGTCTGCGGTGCCACGTATTCACGCTGCAGCAAGCTCGCATCCGGCGCCGGCAGGGCGCAGCGGTCGAGCTTGCCGTTGGCCGTCAGTGGCCATTGCTCCAGGAACAGCAGGTGTGTGGGCACCATGTAGTCCGGCAGTTCGGCCTTGAGCCCGGCCTTGAGTTGATCACGCAATTGGGTGTGCTCGGCATTGGCGTCCTGCGGCACGACGTAGCCCACCAACTGCTGGCCGCTCGGCCCGTCCACCGCCAGCACCAGCGCTTCGCGCACGGCGGCCTGTTGCGCCAGACGTGCCTCGATTTCACCCAGCTCGATGCGGAAACCGCGGATCTTGACCTGATGGTCGATGCGGCCGACGTACTCGACGATGCCATCCTGGCGATAACGCGCCAGGTCGCCCGTGCGGTACAGGCGCTCGCCGCGGGACGAGAACGGATCGGGCACGAAACGTGTGGCGGTGAGATCGGCACGCTTGAGATAACCACGCGCCAGGCCGGCCTGGCCCACATACAGCTCGCCGATGGCGCCTTTTGGCACCGGGTTCAGGTCGGCATCGAGCAGGTACCACGACAGGTCCGGGATCGGCTCGCCGATGGGGCTTGCCGCATCGCCGGCCAGGTCTTCAAGGCTGACTGGACGGTAAGTGACGTGCACCGTGGTCTCGGTGATGCCGTACATGTTGATCAGTTGCGGCTGCTGATCGCCGAAGCGCTCGAACCAAGGGCGCAGGCTATGCACGTCGAGAGCTTCACCACCGAATACCACGTAGCGCAGGGCGGGTTTGGCTGCTGCATTGGCCGGAGCACAGGCCACCTGCATCAGCTGTTTGAACGCCGATGGCGTCTGGTTGAGCACGGTGACCCCCTGCTCGCACAGCAGTTGGAAGAACTCTTCCGGCGCCCGGCTGGTGGCCTGCGGCACGATGACCAGCCTGCCGCCATACAGCAGCGCACCAAAGATCTCCCACACCGAGAAGTCGAAGGCATAGGAGTGGAACAGGCTCCACACGTCACTCGGCCCGAAGTTGAACCAGTGTTCGGTGGCGGCAAACAGGCGTAGCACGTTGTGGTGCGCGAGCAACGCGCCCTTGGGCTTGCCGGTGGAGCCGGAGGTGTAGATCACGTAGGCCAGGTTGGCAGGGTCAAGCGAGAGTGCCGGGTTGTGCGTGGCGAAGGCGCCGAAGTCATCGTCCAGCAGCAACGTGCGCACGCCTTGCGGAACTGGCAGTTGCAGGTGCGACTGGGCCAGCACCACACTCAGGCCGCTGTCCTCCATCATGTAGGCCAGGCGGTCCTCGGGGTACGCCGGGTCCAGTGGCACATAGGCGCCGCCAGCCTTGAGGATCGCCAGCAGGCCGACCACCATCTCCAGGCTGCGCTCGCAGGCCAGGCCCACCA
>NZ_JASCPN010000077.1:0-22176 GCF_029960155.1 Pseudomonas sp. PS01300
GCCTGACCCCGGCGTAAGTGGTGAGCCCTTCGCCGGCAAGGCTGGCTCCTACAGGCACTGCATGCCCCTGTAGGAGCCGGCCTTGCCGGCGAAGCTTCTGGCTCAGACGCGAAACTGATTGATCAACCGCCGCTGCTGCTCCGCCAGCTTGGTCAGCTCCGCGCTCGCTGTGCTTGACTCATCCGCCCCGCCAGCCACTTCATTGGCCACCTGGCCGATATTGATCACGTTGCGGTTGATGTCCTCGGCCACTGCGCTCTGCTCCTCCGCCGCGCTGGCGATCTGGGTGTTCATGTCGTTGATCACCGACACCGCCCGGGTGATGCTCTCCAGCGCCTGGGCCGCCTGCGCCGCCTGTTGCACGCTGACTTCGGTCTTGCCCTGACTGTCCTCCATTACCTGCACCACATCCCGCGTGCCCTGCTGCAGCTGCTGGATCATCTGCTGGATCTCTTCGGTAGCCTGCTGGGTCTTCTGCGCCAGGTTGCGCACTTCATCGGCCACCACGGCAAACCCGCGCCCCTGTTCACCGGCTCGCGCCGCCTCGATGGCCGCGTTGAGCGCCAGCAGGTTGGTCTGTTCGGCAATTGCACGAATCGCCACCAGGATCGCGTTGATGTTCTCGCTGTCACGTGCCAGGGCCTGTACCACACCCACCGCACGGCCGATCTCCTCGGCCAGGGCGCTGATCGAGGTGGAGGTGTTGCGCACGATCTCCAGGCCCTGGTTGGCGGCCTGGTCGGCATTGCTGGCCGCTTGCGCCGCATGGGTGGCATTGCGCGCCACGTCCTGGGCGGTCGCGGTCATTTCATGCACCGCAGTGGCCACCAGGTCGATTTCGGCCATCTGCTTGTGCACGCCCTGGTTGGTGCGAATGGCGATGTCGGCGGTGTGCTCGGACGAGTCGCTGACCTTCTGCACCGACACCACCACCTGGCTGATCATTGCCTGCAGCTTGCTCAGGAATGTATTGAAGCCACGGGCGATGGCGCCCAGTTCGTCGGCGCGATCACTGCTCAGGCGCCGGGTCAGGTCACCTTCGCCCTGGGCGATGTCGTCCAGCATGCCGACCATCTGGCGCAGCGGCCGGGCGATGCCGTGGGCCAGCAGCCAGATCACCAGCAGGCCAAGCCCGGCGATGCCCAGGCCGACCACGATCATGCCGGTGAGGTCGGTGCTGCGCTGGGCGCTCATTTCGCGCTGCAGCGCGTCGAGGTCGGCCATCACCGCGCTGACCGGCAGTTGCAGCAGCAAGGTCCAGCGCGAGGCGGTGTTGCCCACGGCAAATGGCACGAACAGCTCGATCTGTCCGCTGGCATGGTCGATTTCGTAGTGCAGCGCCTTGCCCGACAGGTTGCCGAGCACCGCCACTTCATTGGGTTGCAGCACATCGCTGGCTTTTTTGCCGAACGTGCTCGCATCCTTGGTGTAGGCCACCACGCGTCCGTTGTTGGACAGCAGCGCCATCTCGCCCGCGCCGTCATACAGCTGGGCGTCGGCGGCCTTGAGCATATCCTGGATGAAGTTCAGCGACAGGTCGGCGGCGGCGATGCCCTGGAACTGGCCGTTGACCATGATCGGCTCGACGAACGAGGCCAGCATCACGGTCTTGTTGCCCACCTGGTACGGGGCCGGGTCGATGGCGCAGGCCTTGCCGGTCTCCTTGGAACACAGGTAGTACTCGCTGGTGCGCACGCCTGTGGGCAGCAGGGTACGGTCGTCCACATCCTGGAGTTTGTCGAGGGTCAGGCTACCGTCGTCGTTACGGTACCACCACGGCAGAAAGCGCCCGCTCTGCGGGTTGACGCCCGCCAGCGTGCTGCCTGCATAGCGGGCATCGTCGTGGTCCAGCGCATTGGGCTCCCAGCCCACGTAAACGCCCAGCAACAGCGGGTTGTCCAGGGCGGTCTGCCTGAGCAGGGCGATCATCTGTTCGCGTTCGAGCTTGAGCTGCGGGTTGCCGGCAGCATCCTGCATGCCGATCAGGGCATTGGTGGTGGCCAGGCCGCGGGCGATCAGCAGCGGCGCCTCGAGGCTGCGCTGGATCTGGCTGACCTGGGTCTGGGCCAGGGCCGTCAGGCGTTGCTCGATCACTGCCTCGAACTGTTGCTGGGTGCGGTTGTGCACCAGCGTCTGGGTGCGGGCACCGGAATACACTGCGTATAGCACCAGTGCTGCAACGATGCTCAGCACGATGGCACCGGCCAGCGCGGCCACGGAAAACTGGATCGACTTGAACTTCATGGGAGCTCCGAGCGCAAAGAGGGTCGCCTGTCTGGGCGTTATCGGCGCGCCGGGGGCAAAGCATGAGTGTGGCGATGCAATTCTTCGCGAACGGCTGTAGCGCGTTTATGATGCGCGGCCTAGGATACGCCGCATGTTCGAAGGGAGTGTTTTCATGCGTAGATCAGTTGTTATCGGTGCCCTGAGCGCCAGTGTGCTGCTGGCCGGTTGCCAGGCCGTGAACACCACCAGTGGTGGAGCGGTGGGCGTGGAGCGCAAGCAGTACATGTTCAGCATGCTGTCGACCGATGAGGTCAACCAGATGTACGCGCAGTCGTACCAGCAGACCCTGGGCGAGGCATCCACCAAAGGTATGCTCGACAAGACCAGTGCCACCGCCAAGCGGGTGCAGGCCATTGCCGATCGGCTGATCGTGCAGGCGCCGAAGTTCCGCCCCGATGCGGCGCAGTGGAAATGGGAAGTCAACCTGATCAAGAGCGACGAGCTCAATGCCAACTGCGGCCCGGGTGGCAAGATCATTTTCTATACCGGCCTGATCGACAAGCTCAAGCTGACCGACGACGAGATCGCGGCGGTAATGGGCCACGAAATCGCCCACGCCCTGCGCGAGCATGGTCGCGAGGCGATGTCCAAGGCCTATGGTGTGGAGATGGCGCGCCAGGGCGCAGGTGCCCTGTTCGGCCTGGGCCAGGACAGCCTGGCGCTGGCCGACACCGTGGTGCAGTACAGCATGACCTTGCCCAACAGCCGCAGCAACGAGAACGAAGCCGACCTGATCGGCCTGGAGCTGGCGGCGCGTGCGGGCTACAACCCGAATGCGGCGATCAGCCTGTGGAACAAGATGACCGAAGCGTCGGGTGGTTCGCAGCCTGAGTTCATGAGCACTCACCCGGCTTCGAGCAGCCGTATCGCGTCGTTGCAGGCGGCGATTCCCAAGGTGATGCCGTTGTACGAGCAAGCCAGAAAATAGCGCCGTGACCTTCGCCGGCACTGTCGGCTCCTACCTGAACCTGTAGGGGCCGGCCTTGCCGGCGAATGCTTCACACGCTAGCCGGTATCAGCCCACCCACCCGCTGACCTTCATCGCCGAATACACCGCCACCAGCGCCAGCACCACGAATGCCGTGGCCGCCAGGCGACGGATCAGGGTCAACGGCAGCTTCTCGGCGGCAAAATTGCCCGCCAGCACCACCGGTACGTTGGCAATCAGCATGCCCAGGGTGGTGCCGATGATCACCATGATCAGGTGCGGGTACTGCGCCGCCAGCATCACCGTGGCCACCTGCGTCTTGTCGCCGATCTCGGCAATGAAGAACGCGATCAGCGTGGTCAGGAACGGGCCGAAGCGCCGCGCCGTACTGGCTTCATCGTCATCCATCTTGTCCGGCACCAGGGTCCACAGGGCCGTGGCGGCAAAGCTTGCGGCCAGGATCCAGTGCAACGTGGCCTCGGAGAAGAAACTGCCGAACCACGCACCCACCGCACCGGCCGCCGCATGGTTGGCCAGGGTCGCGGCAACGATACCGGCGATGATCGGCCAGGGTTTGCGAAAGCGTGCAGCGAGGATGAGCGCGAGCAGTTGCGTCTTGTCGCCGATTTCGGCGAGCGCAACGATGGCGGTGGGGACCAGCAATGATTCCAGCATCAGGATTCCTACGGGGGCGGGTCGACACGGCTATGACACGTACAGCCTTCCCGCCCCGGGTAAGGTGTGCGTGTCATAGGTCTTGTCAAACCCTGGATCCGTCTGTGCGGACCGTGGGTCGTACGCGCCATGGTCTGAGGACCAAGTATGTTGACGCGTACCGGGCGAGCTGGGTGCTCGCGGGAGACTACTCCCCTAGGACGGAGCGGATTCTGCCTAGGCAAAACCGTTTGGGCAAGCGAAGTTTTTAAGTTCGTGTGGCCTGGTAGATCCGAAAGCCTTGTCCCTCGTCGCGAATCAGGCAGTTGCCCAAGGCGCCTTCGATGAG
Source organism: Pseudomonas sp. PS01300 (assembly GCF_029960155.1). NCBI lineage: Bacteria > Pseudomonadati > Pseudomonadota > Gammaproteobacteria > Pseudomonadales > Pseudomonadaceae > Pseudomonas > Pseudomonas sp. PS01300. The sequence continues at coordinate 4,218 of NZ_JASCPN010000077.1, forward strand.
CGGTTGGTACCGCAGGAAGCTGTTGGCCACAAGCCGAAGTTCGCCGCCTTTTTTCAGATGATCGGCCGATTTTTTCAGCAAGGTTTCCGAGGCGTGGTAATTGGTGTGAACCCCGGTGTGAAACGGCGGATTGCTCAGGATCACGTTCAGCTCGCGGGGCGCGGCATCGATGCCGTCACCGGCGATGACCTCCCCCTCCAGGCCATTGGCGGCCAGGGTCAGGCGGCTGCTGGCCACGGCGAAGGCATCCACGTCCAGCAGCGTTACCCGGCTTTGTGGGTAGCGGCGCTTGATCGCCGCGCCGAGCACGCCCGCACCGCAGCCAAAGTCCAGCACATGGCCCACGGGCAGTTGCTCGAGGTTGTCCAGCAGCAGCGCGCTGCCGCGGTCCAGCCGGCCATGGCTGAAGACCCCGGGCAGGCTCACGATCTGCAGCGGGCCTTCGGCCAGTGGCAGTTCGAATCGTTGCGCCAGGCTTTCCAGCGGCTGCGCCTCTGGCGGGGTGTCCACCGTGACCTGCCACAGCTGGCAATGGCGTGCACTGTCGAGCTTGCGCGGCTTGCCGAAGGCGTGCAGCTGCTTGGCCGCACCCTCGATACCCCCGCGCTTTTCACCCACCAGGTACAGCTGGCGCCCACCCAGGCGCGAGGCCAGGGCATTGAGCAGGTAGTTGGCCAGATCGCGGGACTTGGGCAGAAACAGCACGGCGCCGTCGAAAGCCACCGGCGGCACCTCCACGCCATAGTGACTGCGCCCGGCAAATCGCGCCTCGAGCGCGGCCTGGTCGCCGGCGTGCCAGCTCCAGGCGCGGGCATCGGGCAGGCTGCCCAGCAGGTCGTCGGCGGGCAGGCCGGCCAGCAACACGGGGCCTTTGAACAGCTCGGCCTGACGGAGCAACACTTCACTACGTGGGTCCATGGTCGGCGCCCCTCTGCAAAAAGTCGCGAATTCTAGCAGAACTCAGCTGACCACTCGGCGCGGGTTGCCCTGCAGGAAGGCTTCGGCGTTCTCGGCCAGTTGGCCGACGATGCGCTGGCGCGCCTCGACCGCGCCCCAGGCACTGTGCGGGGTGACCACAAGGCGCGGGATATCGCCTGCCAGCAGGGGGTTGCCATTGACCGGAGGCTCCACGCTGAGCACGTCGGTGGCGGCGCCACCCAGGTGCCCGCTGCGCAGTGCGTCGGCCAGCGCCTGTTCGTCGATCAGCCCGCCACGGGCGGTGTTGACCACGAACGCGCCGGGCTTGAGCAGGGCCAGCTCGGCGGCGCCGATCATGTTGCGGGTGCTGTCGTTGAGCGGGCAGTGCAGGGTCAGCGCATCCACCTGCGGCAGCAGCTCGGCCAGGCTCAGGCGATCATCGCGGGCCGGGCGGCCGGGCAACTGGCCGGACAGCACGCGCATGCCGAAAGCTTCGGCCAGGCGCGCCACCGCACCGCCAAGTTCGCCGTGGCCGAGCAGGCCGAGGGTCTTGCCCTCCAGTTCGACGATGGGAAAGTCGAGCAGGCAGAACTGCCTGGCCTGGGCCCATTTGCCGTCGGCCACCGCCTGCTGGTAATCGGGCAGGCGAGTGGCCAGCGCCAGCAGCAGGGCCAGGGTGTGCTGCGCCACCGAGGGCGTGCCGTAGCCCTGGCAGTTGCTGACCACGATGCCCTGGGCGCGCGCGGCCTGCAGGTCGACGTTGTTGGTGCCGGTAGCCGACACCAGGATCAGCCTGAGGTCGGGGCAGGCGGCGAGGGCGGCGGCGTCCAGGTGCACCTTGTTGGTGATCGCCACGCTCGCGCCCTGCAGGCGCTCGGCCACTTCGTGGGGGGCAGTGGTCGGATGCAACTGCAGTTCATCGAAGCAGCCGCGCAGGCGGCTCAGGTCGAGGTCGCCCAGGTCCAGGGAGCTGTGGTCGAGGAATACAGCGCGGCGCAAGGTCATGGGGCAGGCTCCTGGGGTGTGGTTTGAGCAGGTAGTGGGGCATTAGAGCCTGCATCGCCGTGGGCGTAAAGCCAGGCATCCGGCTGCACGGGAGGTGACTGTGCCGATTCACTTGTAACTGTATCTTTCAGAACTGCCAGGCAGTGGGTAAGGTACGCCACCCGATCGTTTGCCAGGAGCGTCACCCCATGTACTGGGCAGAATTTCTCACCGTTGCGCTGATCCACCTGCTGGCCGTGGCCAGCCCCGGCCCGGACTTTGCGGTGGTGGTGCGCGAAAGTGTTACCCACGGTCGGCGCGCCGGTACCTGGACCGCCTTCGGCGTGGGCACGGCGATCTTCCTGCATGTGGGCTATTCGCTGCTGGGCATCGGCCTGATCGTGTCGCAGTCGATCATGCTGTTCAACGTGCTCAAGTGGCTGGCTGCGGCCTACCTGGTGTACATCGGCATCAAGGCCCTGCGTGCCCGCCCGGCGCCTGCCGGCAGCGAGAGCGTGCAGGTCTCGACCGTGGCGCGCACCCCGCGTGCCGCCTTTGTGGCAGGGTTCATGACCAACGGCCTGAACCCCAAGGCCACGCTGTTCTTCCTGTCGCTGTTCACGGTGGTGATCAACCCGCACACGCCGCTGCTGATACAGGCCGGCTACGGGGCCTACCTGGCGCTGGCCACCGGCCTGTGGTTCTGCCTGGTGGCCCTGCTGTTCAGCCACGCCCGCGTGCGCTCCGGCTTTGCGCGCATGGGCCACTGGTTCGATCGCGGCATGGGCGCGGTGCTGGTGGCGCTGGGTATCAAGATCGCCTTCACCGAGATGCACTGAGGCGGTTGATGGCCATTGGCCTGTCATCCCTGCGGGCGCGCAAATCATTCCTTTGGCTGATTTGAGCGCCCCCGTCCCGTTCTAGAGTAAGCGCCGTATTGCCATGCCTGCGTACTCGAAAAAGGGACTCCCATGCTGCAAACCAGGATTATCGCCCCCGCTGCGGGCGCTTACGAATACCCGCTGCTGATCAAGCGCCTGCTGATGTCGGGCAGCCGCTACGAGAAAACCCGCGAGATCGTGTACCGCGATCAGCTGCGCTACAACTACCTGACCCTGAGCGAGCGCATCGCGCGCCTGGCCAACGTGCTCACCGCAGCCGGGGTCAAGGCCGGCGACACCGTGGCGGTGATGGACTGGGACAGCCATCGCTACCTGGAGTGCATGTTCGCCATCCCGATGATCGGCGCGGTGGCCCACACCATCAACGTGCGCCTGTCGCCCGAGCAGATCCTCTACACCATGAACCACGCCGAAGACCGCTTCGTGCTGGTCAACAGCGATTTCATCGGGCTGTATCAGTCCATCGCGCCGCAACTGACCACGGTCGAGAAGACCCTGTTGCTCACCGACGGCCCCGACAAGCATGCCGAACTGCCGAACCTGGTGGGCGAGTACGAGCACTTGCTGGCCGGCGCGGCCACCACCTACGACTTCCCCGACTTCGACGAGAACTCGGTGGCCACCACCTTCTACACCACCGGTACCACCGGCAACCCCAAGGGCGTGTATTTCACCCACCGCCAGCTGGTGCTGCACACCCTGGGCGTGGCTACCGTGACCGGCAGCATCGACAGCATCCGCCTGCTGGGCACCGATGATGTGTACATGCCCATCACCCCGATGTTCCACGTGCACGCCTGGGGCATCCCCTACGTGGCCACCATGCTCGGGCTCAAGCAGGTCTACCCGGGGCGCTACGAGCCGGAGATGCTGTGTCAGCTGTGGCGGGACGAAAAGGTCACCTTCTCGCACTGCGTACCGACCATCCTGCAGATGCTGCTCAACGCCAAGGGCGCGCAGGGCCAGGATTTCGGCGGCTGGAAGATCATCATTGGCGGCAGCTCGCTCAACCGCGCCCTGTATGAGTCGGCCAAGGCCCAGGGCATCCAGCTCACGGCGGCCTATGGCATGTCGGAAACCTGCCCGCTGGTGGCCTGTGCCCACCTCAACGAAGAGCTGCTGGCCGGCAGCGACGACGAATGCATCAGCTACCGCATCAAGGCCGGCGTGCCGGTGCCGCTGGTGGAGGCCGCGGTGATGGATGCCGAAGGCGGCTTCCTGCCGGCTGACGGCGAGTCCCAGGGCGAACTGGTGCTGCGCGCGCCGTGGCTGAGCATGGGGTATTTCCGCGAACCGGAGAAAGGCGCCGAGCTGTGGCAGGGCGGCTGGCTGCACACCGGGGATGTGGCGACCATCGACAGCATGGGCGTGGTCGATATCCGCGATCGCATAAAGGACGTGATCAAGACCGGCGGGGAGTGGGTGTCGTCGCTGGCCCTCGAAGACCTCGTCAGCCGCCACCCCTCGGTGCGCGAAGTGGCGGTGGTGGGTGTACCCGATCCGCAGTGGGGCGAGCGTCCGTTTGCCCTGCTGGTGGTGCGTGACGGCACCAGCATTGACGCCCGCGAGCTCAAGGAGCACCTCAAGCCCTACGTGGAGCTGGGCATGATCAACAAGTGGGCAATCCCCAGCCAGATCGCCCTTGTTACCGAAATTCCCAAGACCAGCGTGGGCAAGCTGGACAAGAAGCGCATCCGCGTCGACATCAGCCACTGGCAGGCCAGCAACAGCGCATTTCTGTCCACCCTCTGAAGGCGGGCCGGTCGCGCCCTGGCGGGTGCGACCCTTGCGCCAGACACCTGCGCGCCTTGTCAAAGCGAAAAAATAGGCCATCCTTGCCGCTGCCCGCGCAGTTGGCGAGCGAATCAGCTCTTTGGGTGTAGTACCAACGTGCAAATCACACTTTAGAGGGATCAAGCACAGGTACCTGCTGGCTATAGTCGGGTCAGGGGATTTTTAGGGACGGGGGCCCGCGCAAATGACTGCGCACTGCCACGTTGGTCGACCAGCAGGCGTATTCACGTCGGTCGTTCGATGCGTTTCTCAAAGGACTCACTGCCATAAAAATAAAGTACATGGAGTAGCGTCGATGACATCAGTAAATCTGTTCTGGCGCCGGGCGAAATTGCCATTGGCCGTCAGCCTCGCTTCTACGCTCGCCGGCCCTGCATTCGGCGTCAGTTTCAACATCGGTGAAATCGAAGGTCAGTTCGACTCGTCGCTGTCCGTGGGGGCCAGCTGGTCGACGGCCAAGCCGAACCAGAACCTGATCGGCGTCAACAACGGCGGCAAGGGGCTGTCGCAGACCTCCGACGACGGCCACCTGAACTTCAAGCGCGGCGAGACCTTCTCGAAGATCTTCAAGGGCATCCACGACCTGGAGCTCAAGTACGGCGACACCGGCGTGTTCGTGCGTGGCAAGTACTGGTACGACTTCGAACTCAAGGACGAACACCGTCAGTTCAAGGACATCAGCGACTCCAACCGCAAAGAGGGCGCCAAGTCGTCCGGTGCCGAGCTGCTCGACGCCTTCGTCTACCACAACTACTCGATTGGCGAACTGCCGGGTTCGGTGCGTTTCGGCAAGCAGGTGGTGAGCTGGGGTGAAAGTACCTTCATCGGTGGTGGCATCAACTCGATCAACCCCATCGACGTTTCCGCGTTCCGCCGCCCGGGTGCCGAGATCAAGGAAGGCCTGATCCCGGTCAACATGTTCTACATCTCCCAGAGCCTGACCGACAACCTGTCGGCCGAAGCCTTCTACCAGCTGGAATGGGACCAGACCGTCGTCGACAACTGCGGCACCTTCTTCTCCCAGCCGGACATCATCGCCGACGGTTGCACCGACAACCTGCGCGTATTGTCCAGCAGCCGCACCATGACCCCGGCACAGATCGCCGGCCTGGCCAACTTCGGCGTGGACGTGAACGAGGAAGGCATCAAGGTGGCGCGCGGCCCCGACCGCGATGCCCGTGACAGCGGCCAGTTCGGTGTTGCCCTGCGCTACATGTTCGAACCGCTCAATACCGAGTTCGGCGCCTACGCCATGAACTACCACAGCCGTGCGCCGATCTTCAGCGCCACGGGGGCTTCTGCACAGGCCTACGCCATTGCCGGCATGGTCGACCCGCGCACCGGCGCCGCCATCGTGGCGGGCAACTCCAAGTACTTCGTCGAGTATCCCGAAGACATCCGCCTGTACGGCCTGAGCTTCTCCACCACCCTGCCTACCGGCACCGCGTGGAGCGGTGAAATCAGCTACCGGCCGAACGCACCGGTGCAGCTGAACACCACCGACATCCTGTACGCCGGGGTCACCCAGCTGGGCGGCACGTTCGGCAATGCCTCGCTGCTCAAGGGCCAGGCCGATACCGACCTGCACGGCTACAAGCGCAAGGAAATCACCCAGTTCCAGACCACCCTGACGCACTTCTTCGACCAGGTGATGGGCGCCAGCCGCATGACCGTGGTAGGTGAAGTGGGCGTGACCCACGTGGGCGGCCTGGAAAGCGCCGACAAGCTGCGCTACGGCCGCGATCCGGTGTATGGCCCTGGCCCGCTGCCGGATACCTTCGGCCTCAACACCTGCTCGGACATCCTCAACGCCGGCACCATCGGTGGCGCCGCGCCTGGCGGTGGTTCCTCCGCCAACCGCAGCCGCAAGTGCGAAAAGGACGGCTACACCACCAGCACCTCGTGGGGCTACCGTGGCCGCGTGATCTGGGACTACAACGATGTGTTCGCCGGGGTCAACCTCAAGCCGAGCGTGGCCTGGTCGCATGACGTGTCCGGCTACTCGCCAGGCCCGGGCGGCAACTTCGAGGAAGGGCGCAAGGCGGTCAGCCTGGGCCTGGACGCCGAATACCAGAACACCTACACCGCGAGCCTGTCGTACACCAACTTCTTCGATGGCAAGTACACCACCGTGGATGACCGCGACTTCATCGCCCTCAGCTTCGGCGTGAACTTCTAAGCACTGATCCGGGAAGACCAAGATCATGAAAGCAACCAAGAGTCTGTTGAAAATCGGTGTGCTGAGCCTGTCGCTGCTCGCCACCGGCGTGATGGCGGCGGTGTCCGCCGACGAAGCCGCCAAGCTGGGCACCAGCCTGACCCCGATGGGCGCCGAGAAGGCCGGCAATGCCGACGGTTCGATCACCGCCTGGCAGCCCCTGAGCACCACGGCCGGTTCGGTCGATGCCAAGGGCTTCCTGTCCGACCCGTACGGCAACGACAAGCCCAAGTTCACCATCACCGCGCAGAACGTCGACCAGTACAAGGACAAGCTGTCCCCTGGCCAGTTGGCCATGTTCAAGCGCTATCCGGACACCTTCAAGCTGCCGGTGTACCCGACCCAGCGTGGCTCCACGGTGCCGGACTCGGTGTTCGCCGCCATCAAGAAGAACGCCACCACCACCAACCTGGTAGCTGGCGGCAACGGGCTGGAGAACTTCCAGATCGCGATTCCGTTCCCGATCCCGAAAAGCGGTGTGGAGGTGATCTGGAACCACATCACCCGCTACCGTGGCGGTGGCGTCACGCGTGTGGTGAACCAGGCCACGCCGCAGCAGAACGGCAGCTACAGCATGGTGAAGCTCGAGGAACAGTTCATGTTCCGCGATCGCCTGAAGGATTTCGATCCGGCCAACCCTGGCAACGTGCTGTTCTACTTCAAGCAGAAAGTGACCGCCCCGCCGCGTCTGGCCGGTACCGTGCTGCTGGTTCACGAGACCCTCGACCAGGTCAAGGAGCCGCGCAAGGCCTGGATGTACAACGCTGGCCAGCGCCGCGTGCGCCAGGCCCCGCAAGTGTCGTATGACGGCCCGGGTACCGCCGCTGACGGCCTGCGTACCTCCGACAACCTGGACATGTTCAACGGTGCGCCGGACCGCTACGACTGGAAGCTGGAAGGCAAGAAGGAGATGTACATTGCCTCCAACAGCTACAAGCTCGATTCGACGAGCCTCAAGTATGCCGACATCATCAAGCCGGGGCATATCAACCAGGACCTGACCCGTTACGAGCTGCGTCGCGTGTGGCATGTGGTGGGTACCCTGAAGCCGGGCCAGCGGCATATCTATGCCAAGCGTGACTTCTACATCGACGAAGACACCTGGCAAGCGGCCGTGATCGACCAGTACGACGGCCGCGGCCAGCTGTGGCGGGTATCCGAGGCACATGCCCAGGACTACTACAACAAGCAGGTGCCGTGGTACACCCTGGAAGCCATCTACGACCTGCAGTCGGGCCGTTACCTGGCGCTGGGCATGAAGAACGAAGAGCAGAAGGCCTACAACTTCGACTTCACTGCCAGCAAGGCCGACTTCCAGCCGGCAGCGCTGCGCCAGGATGGTGTGCGCTGAGTTAGAACCTCCTCCGTGTGATCCCCAGAACGCCCCGGCTTGCCCGGGGCGTTTCTGTTTGTGGCCCGACAACAGGCCGTGAGGGGCAATGCGGGATGAAGTGCGCGCAATGCCGCGCTTCGTGAGTTTTTGTCGCTTTTTGTTGTAGTCTTTTTTCCGACCTCTGCGCCAATCATCTTCAAATGTGCCGTTTAAAGCGCTAGTCTCGGCGGGTCTGTTCTGCCGAAGACTTCCAACTAAAACGAGCCGGCCATGACTGATCTGTCGCGTATGCAAGGGTTCGCCAGCCAGGCCATCAGCGCTGTGGAGGGCCGCTTCTACCGTCCACCACTGCCCGAGGGGCACGTGCCGCGCCCGCGGCTATGCCAGCGCCTGCACGCCGGCCTGAGCGGTCGACTGCTGCTGGTTTCGGCGCCCGCCGGTTTCGGCAAGAGCTCGCTGGCCGTGGAGTTCTGCCAGAGCCTGCCGGCCTCGTGGGGCAGCCTGTGGCTGGGGCTGAGTCAGCGCGACAGCGACCCCGGGCGCTTTCTGGAGCGCCTGCTCGAAGGGCTGCAGCAGTTCTGCCCGGACCTGGGCAACCAGGCCCTGGGCCTGCTCAAGATGCGCCAGCGGCACCAGCCTTTTGCCTTCGAGGAGTGGCTCGACAGCCTGCTCGACGAACTGGCCCTGCACCTGCACCCGCAGAACCCGCTGCTGCTGGTGCTCGATGACTACCATCTGGCCCAGGGCCCGGTGCTCGACCGCTGCCTGCAGTTCTTCCTCAATCATTTGCCGCCTGGCCTGGTGCTGCTGGTCACCAGCCGCCAGCGTCCCGACTGGCATCTGGCGCGCCTGCGCCTGTCGCAGCAGTTGCTCGAACTCACCGAACAGGACCTGCGCCTGAGCCCCGAGGAATCCCTGGCCGTGCTCGACCAGCACCCCACCACGCTGCGTGGCCAGGCCCTGGACAACCTGATTCAACGCAGCGATGGCTGGGTCGCCGGCCTGCGCTTCTGGCTGCTGGCCGCCTCCGAGGCGGGGGTCGACAGCGCCTTGCCCCACGCCCTGCATGGCGGCGAGGGGCTGATCCGCGACTACCTGCTCGAAGAAGTCATCGACTGCCTGCCGCCCGAGGTGCAGGCGTTTCTCTACGACACCGCCTGCCAGGAGCGTTTTTGCGCCGACCTGTGCGATGCCCTGCGCGAAAGCCACGACAGCGCGCAGATACTGCGTTACCTGAAGGCACACCAGGTGTTTCTGGTACCGCTGGACGAGCAGGGTCAATGGCTGCGTTATCACCACCTGTTCTCCGACCTGCTGCGCACCCGCCAGGCCAGCCAGCCGCTGGCCAGCCTGCATCTGCGCGCGTGCCGCTGGTTCCACGCCCAGGGCCTGCTCGACGAGGCGGTGGAGCAGGCCCTGCGCGCCGGTCACCTGGACGTGGCGGCCAACCTGGTGCAGAACCTGTCCGAAGAGCAACTGCTGGCCGAACAGAACGTCGGCATGCTGCTGCGCTGGAAGATGGACCTGCCCGACAGCCTGCTGATCAGCACCCCGCGCCTGATCGTGCTGTACAGCTGGGCGCTGGGGCTGGCCTGCCAGCTGGATGCGGCCGAGGAACTGGTCAGCCACCTCAGCCGGTTCCTGCCGGCGCCTTCGGCCACGGCGCAGAAGTCCATGCTGGCGCAATGGCTGGCCCTGAGCGGAATCATCGCCCGCGGTCGCGGCGACCGTCTGAAAACCCGCTCGTACTGCCAGCAGGCGCTGCGCAGCCTGCCCACCAAGCGCTACGGCCAGCGCCTGATGTGCCTGTCCACCTTGTCCAACCTGGCCATCGCCGAGGGCGATTTCTGGCACGCCCGTGGCTGGAACCGCGAGGCGCTGGAGCTGGCACGGCGGGTCGGCAACCCGTTGTTCGAGGCCCTGGCCCACTACGATCGCGCGCGGGTGCTGCATGCCCGTGGCGAGGTCCTGCGTTCGATGGAGGAGGTGCGCCACGGCCTGCAACGCCTGCAAGGGCTGTCGGCCCAGCGCCTGTACGCGGCGCGTGCGCGCCTGGCGCTGTACGAAGGCTACCTGCTGGTCGCCGGGCTGCAGCCCCAGGAAGGGCGTGCGCGCTTGCGCGCCGGGCTGGTGGAAGCGCGTGCCTGTCGCGACATCAGCGTACTGATCGGGCATTGCGTGCTGGCCACCCTGGACGGACGCGAGGGGCGTTTTACCGAGGCCTTCTGCGAGCTGGCCGAGGCCGAGCGCCTGATGCATATCTGGGACGTGCCGCCGGTGTTCTATCTGGCCATGATCACCCTGGTCAAATGCGAGCTGTGGCTGGCCCAGGGGCGCATGGACCTGGCCGAATCCTGGCTGCTGCGTCTGGGCCAGACCTACGGTGGCGAACGTGCCGCCGCCGCACCGGAGTTCCACCCGCTGCTGCCTTTGCACATCGAACTGCAGCAGGCCCTGCTGGAGCAGGCCCAGGGGCGTACCGCACAGGCCGCACAACGCCTGCAGGCGCTGACCGAGCACGGGCGCAGCAATGGCGGCCAACTGCTCGGCACCACCGCAGTGTGTCAGCATATCGGCCTGTTGCTGGCGAGCGGTGCTGCAGAGGCGGCCGTGGTGTTGCTGCCCCAGGCCCTGGAGGCCGCGCAGGGGGGCGTGCTGCAACCCTTCCAGCGGCTGCTGGAAGATCACCCCGAGTGGATGCGCGAGCAGTTGCTGGCCCAGCCGGCGGGGCCGGTGCAGGCGCGCCTGCTGTCGCTGTTGCCGGTGGTTGATACCCCGCCGGCCCCCGGGGCGGGCACCGAGGCTCTGAGTGCGCGAGAGATGTCGGTACTCAAGCTGATCGCGCTGGGGTGCTCCAACCAGCAGATCAGCGAGCAACTGTTCATTTCGTTGCACACCGTCAAGACCCACGCCAGCCACATCAACAGCAAGCTCGGCGTCGAGCGCCGCACCCAGGCGGTTGCCCGGGCCAAGGCGCTGGGCCTGTTGTAGCACGGCAGTCGGCCAAGTATGATGGCATCGCGCCATCACGCTTGGCGCGTTGGCTTCGTGCCGCATGCTTGCGGCGCCTCAAGCAAAGTGCACGTGCTGCCGATAGCCTTTCCGAGGCCTGCAGCCGTTGACGTTGCTTGCCAAGCAGCATGCGCTGGCGATGATCGTCGCGCTGCTTGCGTCCTGAAGCCGAGCCTGTCCCTGTAGGCGCCTTGGCGCCGCTCTTCTTTCTTCCAAGTCAGGTTTTGTGGATGTTGGTGTATAGCCAAAAAAGTTTTCTGATCGTCGATGACTTCACCGACTTCCGCACGTCCGTGCGTTCGATGTTGCGGGAAATGGGTATCCGCGACGTCGATACTGCCGAGAGCGGCGAGACGGCGATTCGCATGTGCGGGCAGAAGCGCTATGACTTCATCCTGCACGACTTCCACCTGGGCGACGGCAAGAAGAACGGCCAGCAGGTGCTGGAAGACCTGATGATCGACAAGCTGATCAGCCACGAGGCGATCTTTGTCATGGTGACGGCCGAGAGCAGCCAGGCGGTGGTGCTCAGTGCCCTGGAGCACGAGCCGGACGCCTACCTGACCAAGCCCTTCAACCGCCTGGGGCTGACCCAGCGCCTGGACAAGCTGGTACAGCGCAAGACCCTGCTCAAGCCTATCTTGCAGGCGCTGGACCGTGGCCGACCGGCCGAAGTGCTGCTGGCCTGCGACAACCTGTGCAAGCAGGACCCGCGCTTCGCGCCGCTGTGCCTGCGCTACCGTGCCGACGCCCTGGGCGCCCTCAACCGGCATGAGGAGCTGGAGCGCTTTCTCAAGGCGATCCTGGCCAACCGCCCTACGCCGTGGGCGTACGCGGCGCTGGGCAAGCTGCTGTTCAAGCGCGGCCAGGCCGTCCAGGCCAAGGAAATCTACGAACAGGCGATCAAGGCGTTTTCGATGATGCCCGGCCTGTACGACGGCTTGGCCGACGTGCTGGCTGCCGCAGGTGAAACCCGCCGTGCCCAGTCGGTGCTCGAAGAGGCCGTACGCCTGTCGCCGCTGGCGGTCCGCCGGCAGATGCAACTGGGCAAGCTGGCCCTGGGCAACGCCGACTTCGACACCTCGTCGCGGGCCTATCGCCAGGCCGTGAGCCAGGGCCAGAATTCGCGTTTCAAAGACCCTGAAAGCAACCTGGGCCTGGCCCAGGCGCTGATCCAGAAGAACGTGGGCAACGGCCTGGATGCACGCACACGGGTGGAGCTGAACCAGGTGCTGGGCGATGTGGCCAAGGAGTACACCGACGACCAGGGCCTGCAGGTACGTGCGCGCTTGATCAAGGCCACCGGCCTGGCGCAGGCGGGCGATGCCGAGACGGCCGCCAAGCTCACCGAGGCGGCGGTTGCGCGGCTGGAGAACATGGACCAGTTCTTCTCGGCCGAAACCGCCCTGGCAGTGGCTGCGCAGTTGCAGCAACTGGGTCAGGAGGCGGCGGGCACGGCCATCCTCAAGAACTGCGTGGAAGTCTACGGTGACGACGCGAGCGTGATGCAGAGCATCGCCAAGCTGACCGACGACCCGACGATTCTGGGCGCCGGCAACGAAGCCGTCGACCTCAACCGCCAGGGCGTGCGCAGCTATCAGGCCGGCAAGGTCGGCGAGGCGCTGGAGCAGTTCCGGCGCGCGCTGGCGTTGCAGCCCAAGAACATCAGCATTGCACTGAACACTGCCCAGGCGCTGCTGCGCATGGCCGGGGAAAACCCCTCGAGCGCCGCGCTGGAGGAATGCCGCGCGTGCCTGGCCAAGGTGGCGGGCATTCCCAATACCGATCCGCGCTACGAGCGCTATCGAAAACTGCGTATCCGGGCGGTGGGCTCATGAGCAACGATTCCCAGGGGCTGGATTTTTCCACGGTGATCGCCTCCACCGTACACGACATGAAGAACTCCCTGGCGATGCTGATGCAGGCGCACAGCCAGTGGCTGTCGCGCCTGCCGGCCGCCCAGGCGCAAGGCCCGGAGCAGGCGGTGGTGGAGCACGAGTTCGCGCACCTCAACGGCATGCTCGTGCAGCTGCTGGGGTTGTACAAACTCGGGGTCAATCAGTTGCCCATGTGCCCCGACTACCATGACCTGGACGACTTCATCGGCGGCCTGCTGGCCTCCAATCAGCCGATCATCGACAGCCGCGAGATCATTGCGCGCTACGAGATCGATGCCTTCAACCCGCTGGGCTTCTTCGACCGCGAGCTGGTCGGTTCGGTGATCTCCAACGTGATCAACAACGCCATCCGCTATGCCGGGCACGCCTTGCTGGTCACGGTGGCCGAGCAGGGCGAGCAACTGGTGCTGAGCATCAATGACGACGGCCCGGGTTATCCACAGGGCATGATCGACCGTCAGGCCGACTACGTGCAGGGCATCAACCTGCACACCGGCAGCACCGGGTTGGGCCTGTACTTCGCTGAACGCATTGCTGCGCTGCACGAGCGCAACGGTGTGCGCGGGCGCATCGAGATCGCCAATGGCGGAGCCCTGGGCGGCGGCCTGTTCCAGCTGTACCTGCCCTGAGCCAGTCGCCGGTCGGCCAGGGCGTTGCACCAAAGTCTACAAATTAAACGGTTAGTACATAAAATCCCGTAATATAGGCCACCTGCATTTCTTGTGTCCCGGTTCGCGTCTTCGTCGCTGACCGGGTGGTGATCTATTGTCTTTCGGGAGGGCCGTTTGAGCCTCTTTTCGCGTTTTCCGTTCAGCCCCCTCGCGTTTGCCGTGGGCCTTTCTTCCAGCTTGCTGGCGTGTGCGGTGCAGGCCGATGCATTCGACACCCTTGTCGACAGCCCGACCCTGACCGGCGACTGGGGCGGCAGCCGCTCACGCCTGGAGGCGAGCGGCGTCAAGCTCACCGGCGAGTATGTGTCGGAAACCATGGGCCTGGTCAGCGGTGGCCTCAAGCACGGTGCGCGCTATGCGCAGCAGGTCCGCCTGGGCGCCACCTTCGACCTCGAGACATTGCTGGACGAGGCGGATGCAGGCACGGTCCAGCTGACGATCAATGACCGGCGCGGCAACAGCGCCTCGCAAGACCTGGTGGGCAACCGGCTGCCGGTGCAGGAGATCTATGGCGGGCTGTACACGCGCCTGAGCGAACTGAGCTATGCGCGCAGCCTGTTCACCGACGACCTGAACGTCAAGCTCGGCTGGATGGCCATGGGCAATGACTTCGGCGGCATGGGCATCCTCACCAACTTCGTCAACGCAGGTTTCTGCGCGCACCCGCTGAGCATGTCCGGTGGCAGTGGCTGGGGCAACTACCCCACGGCGCACTGGGGCATGGAGCTGAAATACCGCATCAGCCCCGAGTGGACGGTGCAGACCGCCTGGTTCAACGTGAACCCCGAGACCAACAGCGCCTCGTCCAAGGCCTTCGACCTGACCTCCAGCGGCACCACCGGGGCCATCCTGCCGGTGGAGCTGATCTACAACAACCTGGCTACCTATGATGGGCAGTACAAGTTCGGCTGGTATTACGACACCTCCGACACTGCGCGCATCGGCCAGCCCGACAGCAAGGCGGCGGGGCGTCACGGTGCCTATGTCCTGGTCGATCAGATGGTATGGCGTTCGGATTCGACCCGGGGGCGCAGCGTACGCCTGTTCGCGCAGGCCACCGACACCGACACGGCCACTTCGCCGTTCTCGCACTGGTACGCGGCCGGAGCGGTGCTGAGCCGACCGTTCGCTTCGCGCGAGCATGACAACGTGGGGTTGGCGTACGGCCGTGCGGTGTTCAACTCGCGCAGCCGCGATGTCCATATCGCCAACCTGGAGCGCGGTGGCGACCTGGCCCAGGCGCAGAGTGTCAGCAACCTGGACATGGGCGAGCAGTTGGTGGAACTGAGCTACACCGCCCAGGTAACCCGCTGGCTGACGGTGCGCCCGAGCGTGCAGTACGTGATGGAGCCGGGTGCATTTTCCGGCAAGGACACCCAGGACGCGTTGCTGGCCGGCGTACAGGTGAAGGTGCAGTTCTGATGGAGTGAGCGCGATGCGCTTGTTCGCCTGGAGGCTGACCCCTGCACAGGACTGTAGGAGCCAGCCTTGCTGGCGAAGAGGGGTGCATGACATCATCCCGCGCCCAGATCGCCCAGGATGGCCTCGCCTTCATGCTTTGCACTGCACTGCTTGCCCTCGCTCTGTTGTCCTTCCCGAGTCGAACCGGTTCAGCGTCTACTCGCAGGGCGAATGGGTTGAGTTGTGACGCGAATCGTGGCTGACTGCGCGCTCTTTTTCATCGAGCCCCTGCCGTAGCCATGAGTGAACTCACCGTCGAACTGATCCCGACCGGCCCTGAACACATCGAGCTGATCCGCAACCTCTACCAGTTCTATGCCTACGAGTCCTCGGACTGGGAGCAGGAAGACGTCGAGGTGGACGGCCGTTTCTACATCCACGACGAACACCTGGCCCGCTACTGGCAGGAGCCGCAGTGGAGCGCCAACCTGATCCTGGTCGATGGCTACATCGCCGGCTTCCTGCTGGTCGAGCGCAGCGAACTGGCCGGGCTGGACGCACAGGAGCTGGCCGACCTCTTCATTCTCAAGCGCTACCGGCGCAAGGGCATCGGCCAGGCATTGGCTACCCAGGTGCTGATGAGTGGGGAAGGGGACTGGCTGGTGCGCTTCTATGACCAGGATGAAACCTCACAGGCGTTCTGGCGCAGCGTGCTCGACAACCTGCCACGGCCGGTGCAGGCCATCGAACTGGATGATGAGGGCGAGTTGCTGAGCTTTTTGATTACGCGGGCGGTCATGCATTGAAAGGGCCGGCTACCAGCGGCAAGCCTCACCAGACTTCATGGGGCTGGGTCCTGTAGTTTTTTTCGATGCGCTAGACCAGCAAGGGCGCGCTGATTAATCCTCGGGTGGGGTGCTTCTGCTCTTGCGAGCTGAATGCCCTGTCCGGTCGATACTCTTCTTCACCGTCCCACAGCCAGAGCGAGCCACCCGGCCCACCCGCCCTTGTGCGGAATGTCAGAGATCCATACCGCCGTGCATTGACAATTATTCCAGCGATGAGAGCTGGCCCGACTGCTTTCGACCAAACTCGAAGAGCTGTTTGGTCAGCAGCAGGAAACCACTGTGCGTAAGCGTGGCCCAAGACCTGTTCCACTTGGAAGGTTTGACGCTGAGCTTAAGCCACTAGTAGCTAGATCATCTACCTTTCTGGCAGCGCCACCAGTTGCTTTTGCACCGTTAAATCACCTAGATTTCACGGCCTTCTCTTTTATGTAGTCCTCCAAATAACTTTCTAAGGGCTTTGCTGTTCCAAGAACATGAAGCGCACCAGACTGCGTAGTATTTTGAAATTACTGAGATTTGCTGGCTTCCCGGTCTGCCCATCAAGGAATCTAACAACACCATTCTGATTAAACACATTGAAAACATGCCCTGGCTGACCCAGCCCATAAGAACCAAACACAACTCCCCGAGCGCCATTTCCGGAGCTTGCCATTTGCTGCGCAATATTGTCAGGCGCCGTTATAGGGCCAAATTTAGAGCCAAATTGTTTTTGAAACACACTCAGCGGGACACCTTTCGCCTGGCCTTGCAGGCGCAAAACAAACCATACTTGGTCTGTTTTTTGATGGACTATGTAGAGTTAGTATTGATTAACGTGCCGCCATCTTTACCAAGGCCATCGTAATCGATCAGTGTTTGCTCAACTGCCCGAGCGTCAGCACGAGAAATATTCTCAAGCCCTCTGATTTCGGAAACCACTATACCTTTTTGTCTGAGGTGAGCTTGACTGCGTTTAACTATGTCGTCGGTTTCCAACGTAACGAGTCACGCCATCAATGACGCAGTTATAAACACAGGCCTTTCCGCCTATAGAGGCAACCTCACCTGCGCCTTTTGCACCGAAGGACTAATTCTACTTAATAGAAATTTCTTTTAATTCCTCGATAAGTCGATCCCCCTCCTCACTTTGCGACTCCAAACTAATCATCACAGGAAAGTCTTCATAAACCAATCGCAGGAGCCGGTCTTTTATAATCACCCCCCACACTCTAGTATCAACAGAATCACTTCTGCTAATAATCTTTCCAGAAAATAACTTAACGAATTCTTCGGCATAATTAGGGAAGCCTTCCCAGCCCACATCAGAAGTCAGCTCCGCATACAGTCTCCCAGACCTCATGCGGCCAAGAGAAAACACTTTTTCATCAATAAATTTTTTCATTGAAAAAGATCTCCACCACCAGCTCGCGTAGAGCTCTCAATTATCTGATCAAAAGTTTTTCCCTTTTTAACTAAATCATCAAATGCAGGGCCGATCTTGTTACCATATCGCTCCAAATTTCTTGCATCGATTACGTCAAGCATATCCGGAGGCGTATACTCCCTATACTTTACTTTCAACTCGTTTCTTGCGCCATATGCATATTTTGCGACTTCTTCTGCGCTAGCGCCGCCGGCACGCATTTTGTCCACAGCACCTTGCAAGTCGTAAACATCTTTAACATAGTTTTGTCGGACAGGTGGGAGATACCCGAAGTCTCCGTCAGCTTTAGATATAGCGTTGTCCCAAGCAGGAGTACCTTTTGCACCCCCCACCGAATGCGCATAAGGCATCCCTGCCTCCGCATCCGTTATACCACTTGTCGAATTCGGATTCTTTCCAGGTGGCCCATTTTTACCACCAGCGTTGTCAGCCAGGCTCGACGCCTTCCAAGCCGTCTCCCGCTCCCCAAGCGCTTTCGCAACCTGCCCCAGCTTCCCTGCCTTGTTGATCACCGCAAAGCTCAGGGCGAACTCGGTCTCCCACTGCATTTCCACCCG
>NZ_JASCPN010000078.1:0-21151 GCF_029960155.1 Pseudomonas sp. PS01300
GGTCAAGCCCGCTCCCACAGGGTCTTCGGCGATCCTGTGGGAGCGGGCTTGACCCGCGATGCGGTCACTGCATTACTGCGTCTTGGCTTGGGTAGCCGCCGCCGGCTTCTTCGCCACCGGCTTGGCCGCAGGCTTTTTGACCGGCTGGGCCTTGGCCGCAGGCTTCTTGGCTGGCGCGGCTTTCGCCGGGGCCTTCTTGGCAGCAGGCGCCGCCTTTGCCGGCGCCTGCCTGGCTACCGGCGCAGCCGCAGCGGGCGTTGGCGCCGGCGCAGGTGCAGCGGCTGGGGCTGGGGCTGGGGCTGGCGCAGGAGCTGGCGCCGCATCAACCGGCTTGGCCGGCGCTTTGTCTACCGGCTTGTCACCGCCACCGAACAACCGCGAGAAGAAGCCAGGCTTGCTGTCCTTGGCCGCCACCGCTGCCGCTGCGGCCCCGGCCGCCACCGGCGCCAGCTTGGCCGGGTCGAACGACTTGCCGTTGGACATGTCCACCACCTGGCCCGCCGCGCGCTGGCCGCTGCGCAGAGCGCCTTCCAGGGTGCCGGGGTACAACGCATCGGTGTGTTCGCCGGCAAACGCCACGCGCTGCACCGGACGCTCCCACAGGCGCCAGAACTTGCTGATCTGCCCCGGCCCGTAGGCGAGGTAGGCACCGCCCGTACCGGCATCGGTGCTGTAGCGACGCACTTCATAACCGGTGAACGCGCCACGCGCCTGCGGGTAGAACGCATGCAGGCGAATCAGCACCTGGTCGACCATCTGCTTGTCGCCGAACGCCTGCAGCAGGCGCGCGTTGTCACCGGACAGGTTGATCACCACGTTGGCGCCACCCTTGAGCGCCGGCTCGATCCACAGCATGCCCAGGCCGGTGTTGCTGTAGATTTCGCCCGACATGCGCGCACGGCTTTCCCAGACCGGGGTCTTGAACTTGAGCAGCAGCTGGTCGCGCCAGCCGTAGTTGGTGCCCTTGAGCGCCGCCAGGTGCTGGTTGTCCAGGCCCGGGGTCATCTGGATCTTGGCCAGGGCGCGCAACGGTATCGCCAGCACCACGTAGTCGGCGCTGTAGCCCACCGCGCCGACCTTGACCGTGACGCCGCCCTTGTCCTGGATGATGGCGCTGACCGGTGCGCTGGTCTTGATGGTCTTCAGTTGCTTGACGAAAGCCTGCGCCAGCACCGGGCTGCCGCCGGGCAGACGGGCGGCGCGCAGGTCGCGATCGCTCACATCGCGGTACACGCGGGTCTGCTGCGCGAAATACAGCAACGACAGGCGCGAAGGCTCGTCGTAGCGTGTACGGATCTGCTGGTTGACCAGCTGGCGCGCGGTCGGTGGCAGTTGCAGCTTGTCCAGCCAGCCGGAAACGTTGAGCTGGTCGAGGGCGAACAGGGTGCTGTTGGCCGCCGGGTTTTCAGGGTCGCTGATCGAGCGCGCCAGGTCGTCGAGGGTCTTCTCGTAGCGCTTGAGTGCCTCGGCGGTGGCCGGCTGCTTGGTGGCCAGGTCTGCGGCGCTGAAGTACTCGCCATCGATCAGGTAGCTCGGTACGCGCACGAACTCCGGCGCCGGCAGGGTGGCCAGCTTGAAGGTGTCGAGGTAGCGGTTGAGGGTCGGCTGGGCCTTGCTGTTGCCGATCCACTCGCTGGTGGCCAGGCCCGAACGCCCGCCCATGCCCGGCTTGGCTTCCAGCAGGGTCACCTGCCAGCCCTTGTTTTGCAGTTCGTAGGCGGCGGTGAGGCCTGCCAGGCCGCCACCGACCACGATGGCCGTCGGCTGCTTGGCAGCCGCGAGGGCGCCCGCGCTGAACAGCCCTATCATTACCAGCGCGCAGGCGCGCAGCCAACCAGCAGACATTCGGCGAACTCCGGATCAAAGGCGGAAAATGCGGGGTGAACCCCCCGGGAAAAACGTCGGTGAAGGATACGTCAGGCCGCCCGGGCCTGCCACTAATGCCCGCACCGTTTGCGCCTTATGGGTTGTCCTGCCCCGGCGCTTTGCATAGGCTTGCGCGGTTACCCGAACCCGCGTCGCCAGGAGAGAGCCCATGGGCCTGAATCAACAGTGGATGGAACGTGACCTCAAGGTCCTGTGGCATCCCTGCACCCAGATGAAAGACCACGAGCACCTGCCGCTGATCCCGATCAAGCGTGGCGAAGGCGTATGGCTCGAAGACTTCGAAGGCAAGCGCTACCTCGACGCGGTGAGTTCCTGGTGGGTCAACGTGTTCGGCCACGCCAACCTGAAGATCAACCAGCGCATCAAGGACCAGGTCGACCAACTCGAACACGTGATCCTCGCAGGCTTCAGCCACCAGCCGGTGATCGAGCTGTCCGAGCGCCTGGTCAAGCTCACCCCCGAGGGCCTGAACCGCTGCTTCTACGCCGACAATGGCTCCTCGTGCATCGAAGTGGCGCTGAAGATGAGCTTCCATTACTGGCTCAACAAGGGCCAGCCGGACAAGAAGCGCTTCGTCACCCTGAGCAACAGCTACCACGGCGAGACCATCGCGGCGATGTCGGTGGGCGACGTGCCGCTGTTCACCGAGACCTACAAGGCACTGCTGCTCGACACCCTCAAGGTGCCCAGCCCCGACTGCTACCTGCGCCCCGAGGGCGTGAGCTGGGAAGACCATTCGCGCACGATGTTCGCCGCCATGGAACAGACCCTGGCCGAGCACCACCAGAGCATCGCCGCCGTGATCGTCGAACCGCTGATCCAGGGCGCCGGCGGCATGCGCATGTACCACCCGGTGTACCTCAGGCTGCTGCGCGAGGCGTGCGACCGCTACGGCGTGCACCTGATCCACGACGAGATCGCCGTAGGCTTCGGGCGCACCGGCACGATGTTCGCCTGCGAGCAGGCCGGCATCCGCCCCGACTTCCTGTGCCTGTCCAAGGCCCTCACCGGCGGCTACCTGCCGCTGGCCGCGTGCCTGACCACCGACGAGGTGTACAGCGCGTTCTACGACGATTACCCGACCCTGCGCGCGTTCCTGCACTCGCACAGCTATACCGGCAACCCGCTGGCCTGTGCTGCGGCGCTGGCGACCCTGGACATCTTCGAGCAGGACAACGTGATCGAGGCCAACAAGGCCCTGGCCACACGCATGGCCGCGGCCACCGCGCACCTGGTCGACCACCCGCATGTGGCCGAAGTGCGCCAGACCGGCATGGCCCTGGCCATCGAGATGGTGCAGGACAAGGCCAGCAAGACCGCCTACCCGTGGCAGGAGCGGCGTGGCCTGAAGGTGTTCGAGCATGCCCTGACCCGTGGTGCGCTGCTGCGCCCGCTGGGCAGCGTGGTGTACTTCCTGCCGCCGTACGTGATCACCCCCGAACAGATCGACTTCCTGGCCGAGGTGGCCAGCGAGGGCATCGATATCGCCACGCGCAGCAGCGTGAGCGTGGCGGTGCCGGCCGATTTCCATCCTGATTTCCGCGATCCGGGCTAAACAGCATCGCGGGGCTAGCCCGCTCCCACAGGGATCACCTCTGACCCTGCAGGAGCAGGCTTGACCCGCGATGGCGCCCGAACTGCCTCCATCTATTCAGAGCAGAACCATGAGACTGTCCCGCTTCTTCATCGACGCCCCCCTGAGCCTGGGCGAGCACGACCTGCCCGAGGCCCAGGCCCACTACATCGGCCGCGTGCTGCGCATGGCGCCGGGCGATTCGGTGCAACTGTTCGACGGCAGCGGCCAGGAATACCTGGGCGAACTGCTCGAGGTCGGCAAGAAGAGCGTGCGCGTCACGCTCGCTCAGGCCCTCCCCGGCCAGGCCGAATCCCCCCTGCACGTGCACCTGGGCCAGGGCCTGTCCCGTGGCGAGCGCATGGACTGGGCGATCCAGAAGGCCACCGAACTGGGCGCCAGCGTGATCACCCCGATCGTCAGCGAACGCTGCGAGGTGCGTCTGAAGGACGAACGTGCCGACAAGCGCCTGGCCCACTGGCGCCAGGTGGCGATCAGTGCCTGCGAACAATGCGGGCGCTCGACAGTGCCGACAATCCATTCGCCGGTGCTGCTGGCAGACTGGCTCAAGGCGCGAGACGAGGCGCTGAAACTGGTGCTGCACCCGGTGGCCGAACCCTTGACCAGCCATGCCAGGCCCGCGAGCCTGGCGTTTCTGATCGGGCCGGAAGGCGGCTTGTCGGAGGTAGAAGTGGAGCAGGCCAAGGCGGCGGGGTTCCATGCCGCGCGCCTGGGCCCGCGGGTGCTGCGTACCGAAACCGCGCCAGTGGTGGCGCTGGCAGTGGCGCAGCAGCTGTGGGGCGATTTCTAGATCGCGTCGCGGCGTTCGCCGGCAAGGCCGGCTCCTACTGCAGGAGCCGGCCTTGCCGGCGAAGGGGCCCTAAAGCACGTAGAAAAATATCGCGATAAAGTGCAGCAGGCTGCCGGCAATCACGAACAGGTGCCAGATGCCATGCCAATGGCGGAAGCGGCTGTCATAGGCAAAGAAGATGATGCCGATGGTGTACAGCGCGCCCCCCGCCGCCAGCCAGGCGAACCCCGCCGTACCCAGGCTGGCCAGCAGCGGTTTGACCGCCACCAGCACGATCCAGCCCATCAGTGCGTAGATCACGATGGACAGCACGCGCGCCTCGGAGCGCGGCTTGATCTCCTGCAGCATGCCGATAACCGCCAGCCCCCACACCACCCCGAACAGGCTCCAGCCCCACGGACCGCGCAGGCTCACCAGGCAGAACGGGGTATAGCTGCCGGCAATCAGCAGGTAGATCGACAGGTGATCGAGCTTGCGCATGATCACCTTCGCCCGCCCGCGCACGCTGTGATAAAGGGTCGAAGTGCTGTACAGCAGCATCAGCGTGAAGCCGTAGATGGCCAGGCTGACGATCTTCCAGGGGTCGCCCTGCATCCCGGCCACCACCAGCAGCCAGATCGCGCCGATGCAGGCCAGAACCGCGCCCACCAGGTGGGTCCAGGCATTGAAACGTTCACCGTGGTACATGCATTGATGCCCTCCGTAGAATGATTCGCTCCCCTACCCTACACAAGCCCGGCATCAAGTGCATTACGCGGTTGGTACTAGGCCCCGGCCGTCTGCAACAGCTGTTCCAGCCCGGGCAGGTCCGGTACCCGCGCCACCTGCTCGCCCACCTGCACCGCCGCCAGCTCCAGCGGCGCCAGGGGCACATCGACGTAGTTGAGCTGGCTGTCGAGCTTGCACGTGCGCGGTATGCCCTGCACCAGCAGGGCGAAGAAACGCCGCGGCGTATCGCCCAGGGCATTGAGCACCACGATGCGCGCGCGCTCGCCAACCTGGGTCTGGCCACCGCAGGCCGCCTCGAAGCTCAGCAGCGGCAGGCGCTGGCTGCGCCAGTCGATCCAGCCCAGCAACCAGGCCGGCTGATGCGGCAAGGGCGTGCACGGCTGGTAGCCGATCAGCTCGGCCACCGCCACGTTGGGCAGCACCAGGCTGCGGTCGCTCAACGGCAGCAACAGCCCGGTGAGGGTGTTGCGCCGATTGTTGCGAGGGGTCTGTTCAAGCATGCGGGGTACTCCAGCGGGCAATGCTCTGCAGCAGCACCGACTCCTGGTAGGGCTTGCCCAGGTAGTCGTTGACGCCAATGGCCATGGCCCGGTCGCGGTGCTTCTGGCCGGTGCGCGAGGTGATCATGATGATCGGCAGGTCCTTCAGGTGCGGGTCCTGGCGCACCTGGGTGGCCACCTCGAAGCCGTCCATGCGTGGCATCTCGATGTCCAGCAGCAGGATGTCGGGACGGTGCTCGGCCAGTACACTCATGGCATCGACCCCATCCTTGGCCGTCAGCACGTTCATGCCATGGCGCTCCAGCAGGCGCCCGGTCACCTTGCGCACCGTGACCGAATCGTCCACCACCAGCACCAGCAACGGACGTGCGGCGGCATTGCCAGGGTGCTCCAGGCGCAGGCGTGCGGCGCCCTGTGCCACCTTGGACAACTGCAGGTGCAGCGCACGCAGTTGCGCCAGCAGGTCGAGAATCAGTACCACGCGGCCATCGCCCAGCAGGGTCGCCCCGGCCAGCCCGTGCACTGCGGCAAACTGCGGGCCAAGGCTCTTGACCACGATTTCACGGCTGGCCGCCAGGCTGTCCACCTGCACGGCGAACTGCTGGTCGTGGGCCTGCACCAGCAGTACCGGCAGCGGCAGGCTCTGCCCCAGCAGGCGCGGCTGCACCTCGCCCTGCAGCAGTTCGCCGAGGTAGCGCAGTTCATAACGGTGGCCGGCGTAGCGGTAGCACGGCGGGTCCAGCTGGTAGCAGGCCTCGAGCTCGGCCGGCGGTACACGGACCACGCCCTCGATGGTGTTCAGCGGCACCGCGTACTGTTCTTCGCCGTAGTTCACCATCAGTGCGCGATTGACCGACACGGTGAACGGCAGGCGAATCAGAAAACGCGCCCCCTTGCCCGGCACCGAGTTGATCACCATCGAGCCGCCCAGTTGCTTGACCTCTTCGTGCACCACGTCCATGCCCAGGCCACGCCCGGAAATCTGGGTGATCTTCTCGGCAGTGGAGAACCCGGGCCGCAGGATGAACTGCATCACCTCGTGATCGCTCAGTTCGGTGGCAGGGTCCAGCAGGCCGCGCTTGATCGCCTTTTGCCGCACCGCCTCCAGCGGCACGCCGGCGCCATCGTCGGTCATTTCGATGACGATATCGGCGCCTTCGTGCAGCAGGTTGAGGGCGATGGTGCCCTGCTCCGGCTTACCCGCCGCCAGGCGCGCCGCACGGTTTTCCATGCCGTGGTCGACGGCGTTGCGCAGCATGTGTTCCAGCGGCGCCACCATGCGTTCGAGCACGCTGCGGTCCAGCTCGCCCTCGGCATTGCCCACCACCAGCTCGACCTGCTTGCCCAGCTCGCTGGCAACCTGGCGCACCACCCGCTGCAGGCGCGGCACCAGGCGCTCGAACGGCACCATGCGGGTGCGCGTCAGGCCTTCCTGCAACTCGCTGTTCACCCGCGCCTGCTGTTGCAGCAGGCTGTAGGCGTCATGGGCACGCACGGCCAGGGTTTCCTTCAGGTCCAGCAGATCGGAGGCCGACTCGAACAGGGCCCGCGACAGCTGCTGCAACTGTGAATGACGGTCCATTTCCAACGGGTCGAAGTCGTCATAGCCCAGCGCCTCGCCTTCGCTCTGCTGGCGGCTGAGGATGCGCCCCTGGGTCTCGGTATCGAGCCGGCGCAGCTGGTCGCGCATGCGCTCGAGCGTGGTTTCCATCTCGCCCAGGGCCACCTGTGCATCGTTCACCTGCTGTTCGATGCGCCCGCGAATGATCGAGTTCTCGCCCGCCAGGTTGCCCAGGTCGTCGAGCAGCTCGGCCGTCACCTTGACCATGTCGGCCGGGGCACGCTCCGGGCTCGGCGCCGCCACTTCCACCGGGGCCACCTCGGCGCCGGGCGTTGCGGCGGCGGTGTCGCTCAGGGCAGCACTGCTGAAATTGCGGATATAGTCGATCAGCGCCGTGGCGGCGTGCAGCGGCTGGTGCAGGCGCACCGCATCGAGCATGTGCGCCAGGCGGTCATGGCAGTTCTGCAGCAGGCTGAACAGCGCCGGGCTGGGTTGCAGCTGCCCGGCCGCCAGGTGTTCATAGAGGAATTCGAGTTCATGGGCCAGGTCGCCGATGGGCGCGATCTCGACCATGCGCGCACCGCCCTTGAGGGTGTGCAGGTCGCGCAGCAGGTTCTCCACCTCCACCCCGTTGCGCGGGTCGGCCTGCCAGCGCAGCAGCGCGGCACCGGCACTTTCGGCGATGTCGAAGCCTTCCTCCAGAAAGATCTCCAGCAGTTCCTTGTCGCCCTCGTGACGCTGGGGCTCCGCCGGCTTGCCTTGGGGCTCGGGTGCCGGTGCGGTGTGACGGAACTCGCGCAGGGCTGCCAGCTGTTCCACCACCAGCTCCGTTGCCTGACCCTGCTGCACCTGCTCGAGCAGACGCCCGAGCAACGCATGGCTTTCACGCAGCAGGCCCGGCAACAGGTTGCCGGGCTGGTAACGGCGATCGACCAGGCCCTCGTAGAGCAACTCCAGCTCCTGGGCCAGCACCTCGACCGCACCCACCTGCGCCAGCTGTGCGCCACCCTTGAGGGTCTGCAGGTCGCGCTGCAGCGACGACAGCGCCGAGCCGTTGTCGGGGTCGCCGGCCCAGCGCGCCAGGGCCTGGTCGGCCCCTTCGAGGATGTCGCGGGCCTCCTCCAGAAACAGCTCGACCACCTCGCTGTCGTGCGCCTGGCGTTGCAGCGCGCGGGTGGCGTCGCCCAGTTCGGCGATCTGCCCGGGCTGCTCGCCCTGGCTGCGCACCAGGCCCATGGCATCCGGCGCCAGGCCTTGCTCGAGCAGCTCGCGCAATGCGTGCAGGCGTTGCGGTTGCGGGTCCACTTCCTGGCCGGCGGCAATCTGGTCGAGCATGTCGATCAGGGCTTCATGGGCCCGTTGCGCCTCGCCGAAGAAGCGCTCGCTGACCGCCAGGCTGCTCTCCTCCACCGCGCCGTACAGGTCCAGCAGCGCCTCGCACAGTTCGTCCACCTGCCACAGGTCGGCCAGGTGCGCGCTCTGCCCCAGGGTGGTCAGTTCATCCAGCAGCGCAGTCAGCTCCTGGCGCTCGCCGGGGTGCTCCTGCCAGCGTTGCAACAGGGTTTCGGCGTCCAGCAGGATGTCCATGCCCTGGGCCAGGAAGCTGGCGATCAGTTGCGGGTCGCGCTTGACCCGCAGGCCCTGGCTCGGCGCATCGCGCAGTGCCTGCAGGCGCGCAGCAACCACCTGGTCGATCTGTTCGATGAGGGTCCGGGCACCGCCGATGGGTGCCAGCGGGGTGCTGTCGAGCTGTGCCAGACCGCGGCGCAGCAGCGGTTCGGCCATCTGCAGCAGGTACAGCTCGTCAAGGTCCAGGCCCAGCTGGTGGGCCTTGAATTCGCGGGCCAGCAGGTCCAGTGCGCTGGCCAGCTCGGCGATCGGCACCACCCCGGCCATCGCGGCGCTGCCCTTGAGGGTATGCAGCGCCCGTTGCAGGCTGTCGCTGACCGGCACCGGCAACTGCACCTCGGCGGCCTGCAGGAACTCGTCGACACTGGCCAGGTGGGTCTGCGCCTCGTTGCGGAAGATCTCCAGCAGGCGCGGGTCGAAGGCCGGCTCCGGGGCTGTGACGCCCAGCGGGTCGTTCATCGCCAGCGCATGCAGGCGCGTGGCCAGGCGCTCGACCTCGGCATGGGGCAGAGCCTGGGCCTGGGCGAATTCGTCCAGCAACGGCGTCAGCAGCGCAATGCTCTGCTCGAGCCCGGCCAGCACATCGCCGCTGGCTTCGACCCGGCCTTCGAGCATGCGGTTGAGCAGGTGCTCGGCGGCCCAGGCAAGCTCGGCCAGCACCTGGGCGCGCACCATGCGGCCGCTGCCCTTGAGGGTGTGGAAGGCGCGGCGCATTTCCACCAGCGCGTCACGTGCCGCCGGGTTGCCCCGCCATATCGCCCAGTGCTGTTGCAACTGCTGCAGCACCTCCTCGGCTTCCTCCAGGAACACCTCGCGCAGCTCGTCGTCCAGCGGCGCCTCAAGCATCTCGGGCGCTGGCGCGGGTGCCGACGGGGCCGGCGGCAGGCTCGGGAACCCCAGTGCGGCCAGGGCCAGCTGGGTGCGCTCGAGCCATTCGTCCAGGTCGGCCTGGGGGTCGATGGCGCGCCATTGCAGGTACAGCTCCAGGCTGCACAGGGCATCGGCCAGGTGATCCAGCGCGGCGTTGTCCGGCAGCCGCTCGGCGTACAGCAGGTGGGTCTCGACGTAATCATGGCAGCGCCGCACCAGCGCCGCCGCCCGGGGCAGCATGAGCATCGCCAGCGCCCCGCGGATCTGCGTGAACAGCCCCGGCAGCGGTTGCAGGCGCAGGCGATCCCAGCCGGCCTCCAGGCAATCGGCGATCAGGTCCTTGGCCTGCAGCAGCACGCCGTGGGCCTCGTCCAGCACCAGTCGGCGAATGTCGTCCAGGTCGGTGCCGGGTACGCTGGCCTGGCTGACCGACTCGATCGAGCCCACCATGCCGCCCAGGGTCGCCTCGACATACAGCAGCGCCCCGGCAACATCCATCAGCAGCGCATCCTCGGGCACCCGCTGGCCCTGGGCCAGGGCCTGAAGCACCGTCACCTGGTCGATGATCACCCGGCGCGGCTGGCCGAAGCCGAGCACCGCCAGGGTATCGGCGATCTGGCGCAACGGCGCCAGCAGCGGGGCCAGCGCCTCGACCTGCTGGCGGTCGCTGCGCACGAATAGGTCCAGTTGCTCCTTGATGCGCACCAGGTCTTCGCGCACTGCCAGCACCACCGAACGCATCGCATCGCGCCCCGGCACCGCCTCAAGCGGGTCCCGCAGCGCGCCGAGGCTCAGGCCTAGCCCCGCAGCGGGCTCGGCGACGGCCTGCTCGCCCGGCAGGCTGGCCTGGGCCAGCGCCGGCGCGCCACGCGCGGCACGCAACGGGTTGAGCAGTGGCAGCACCAGCAACGGCAGCTCGTGCCGGGCGCCGCGCAGGCGTTGCAGGTACTGCGGCAACTGCTCCAGCGCCCTGAACAACGCGCCCAGCGCGTCACCGCGAGAGGCCACGCGGCCTTCGCCCAGGGCCTGGGCCAGTTGCTGCATTTCACGGGTCAGCAAGGCCGCACCTTCCAGCTCGAGCATCTGCAGGCAGCCGCGCACCTGGCGCAGCGGCGCGTCGAAACGCTCCAGCACCTGGCTGTCGCCAGCGTCGCCGGCAAACTGCTCCAACGCCTGGCGGGCCTGGGCCAGGCAGTCGTCGATGGGGCCCTTGACCCAGGCCAGGGCCACCTTGTCGTGGCGCTCGGCGATACGCAATTTAGTAGCCATAAAGTCCCACGCGCCGGTCAGCGCGGCTCCGTGGTTGGCGGCAAGGTGAAGCCCGACACCGAACGGCGCATCTCGCTGGCCATGCGCGCCAGGTTGCCGATGCTCTCGGCGGTGGCGGTCGAGCCGGACGAGGTCTGCGAGGTGATCTGCTGGATCACCGCCATGGTGTGGGAGATCTGCCCGGCCGACGAGGTCTGCAACTGCGCGGCATCGGAAATGCTGTGGATCAGTTCGGCCAGGGTCTGCGATACACCCTCGATTTCGGCCAGCGCCACCCCGGCATCCTGCGCCAGACGCGCCCCGCGCACCACTTCGGCGGTGGTCTGCTCCATGGAGATGACCGCCTCGTTGGTGTCGGCCTGGATCGCGCGCACCAGCGCCTCGATCTGGCGCGTGGCCGAAGATGAGCGCTCGGCCAGGCGCTGCACCTCGTCGGCCACCACCGCAAAGCCGCGCCCGGCCTCGCCGGCCATCGACGCCTGGATCGCCGCGTTGAGGGCGAGGATGTTGGTCTGGTCGGCAATGTCGTCGATCAGGCTGACGATGTCGCCGATTTCCTGGGACGACTCGCCCAGGCGCTTGATGCGCTTGGCAGTGTCCTGGATCTGCTCGCGGATGTTGTCCATGCCGTTGATGGTGTTGTGCACCACCTCGTTGCCCTTGTTGGCAATGGCCACCGAGCGCTCGGCCACCTTGGCCGACTCGTAGGCGTGCCCCGACACCCGGTCGATGGACTCGGCCATGTCGCCCACCGCAATCGATGCATCGGTGATCTGCTGGGCCTGGTGCTCGGAGGCCTTGGCCAGCAGGTGTGCGGTGGTCTGGGTCTCCTGCACCGCGCTGGCGACTTCCTCGGCGCTGAGGTTGATGGTCGCCACCAGGTCGCGCAACTGGTCGATGGAATAGTTGATGGAGTCGGCGATGGCCCCGGTGAAGTCCTCGGTGACCGAGGCGGTGACAGTCAGGTTGCCGTCGGCCAGTTCCTGGATCTCGTTGAGCAGGCGCATGATCGCCTGCTGGTTGCGTTCGTTGGTTTCAGCGGTTTCGCTGAGCTGGCGATTGGTTTCGCGCACCATCACCAGCCCGATCAGGATGATCGAGGCCAGCGCCAGCAGGCCCAGCACGTAGCCGCCGACGGTATCCAGGGTGCGCCCGGAGGCCAGGTTCTCGAAGCCGTTGGCCAGGTGCGAGGCTTCGTCGAGCAATGTCTGCGACAGGCTGAAGATGCTGCCGGCCGCCTCGCGCACGCGAAACAGCTCGGGCGAGGTTTCAAGAATCTCGTCGACGGAGCCTGCGACAAACTGGAACAGCTCGGCGATCTCGGCCAGGCGCGCACGGGCATCCGGGTCCTGGACGCGGGTGACCTGGATCGACGGCGCGCCGCCGAGCATGCCGTCGAGCACCTGGCCGAAGCGGCTGGCATCGCGGCCGAAGGCATCGGCGGCCTGCACCGCGGTGTCGTCGCCGGCCAGCACGGTGTTGACCGAGCCCAGGATGCGCTCGGCCAGCAGCGACTGGCGCTGGGCCACCGCCACCTGGCTGGCGGGGGCGCCACTTTGCAGCAGGATCTCCACCACCTTTTCGTACTCGACCTGCAACTGCGGCACGGTCTCGGCCAGGGTCGCGGCCACCTGGTGCAGCGACAGCACGGTCTGCTCGCTGGCCAGGATCGCGTCGGTGCTCTTGCGCAGGCTCTCCCAGTCGCGTTGCACCGCATCCATCTCGCCGCGTACCGCCACCGGGGCCGACGGCAGGCCGGTGGCCGGGTCGCCTTTTTTCAGGTAACCCCAGCGCTGTTCGAAATCGTTGCGCGCATCGTTGAGCAGCTTGAACGCCACGGCCTTGCCGGCAGCGGCCTCGGTGGCGTTCTTGGCGATGCGCTGGGACAGCACGCGCAGCTCGCCGGCATGGCCGATGTACTGCTTGTCGTAGTTGGCCTGGGTATTGAGGTAGGCGAAGTTGGCGAACAGCAGAATGATCGACAGGATCAGCACGATGAACAGTGCGGCGATCTGCGCACTGCTGCGCGAGCCTTGTACCGAGGGGCGGGTCTTGAACTTGGTCACAGGTCTGGCATCCCTTTACAACGCCACATCGAGAAAGCCTGGCGCCTGGGCCAGGGCGAAGGGGCTGAAAATGCCCCAGCAGTGCTCGCGCTGAAAGTGCCCCTGCACGAAGGGGGCCGCAGCCGGCAGCAGCGGCGCCGGCGGCGACAGCTCCAGGCCGTGCAGGGCAAAGTGCTGCAGGCCCACCACTTCGTCCACCAGCAGCCCGGCGAACAGCTCCTCGTGGTCCAGCACCAGCACCCGCCGCTGCTTGCGCACCACCGACAGGCCCAGGCCGAGAAAACCGCACAGGTCCATCACCGGCAACAGCCGCCCGCGCAGGTTGGCCACCCCCGCCACCCACGGCTTGACCCCGGGAATGCGGCTGAGCCGGGGTTCCTGCAGCACTTCGGCGACCTCGCCCATGGGCGCCACGAACCAGTGCTCGGCCATGCGAAAGCCGATGCCGCTCCAGGTCTGCAGGCGGGTTTCCTGCAATGGCAGGTCGGCCGCCAGCAGGCGACAGCGCCGGTCGATTTCGAGCAACAGCTCGAAGGCGGTCAGCGATTCGCCCATGCGCCGCGTGGTCAAGCCTTGAGAACTTTGTTCAGGACCTGGATCAGGGTGTCTTCGTCCACCGGCTTGGTCAGGTAGTCGCTGGCGCCCTGGCGCTGGCCCCAGACCTTGTCGGTTTCCTGGTCCTTGGTGGTGACGATGATCACCGGGATGCCCTTGGTGACGTCGTCCTTGCTCAACTGACGGGTCGCCTGGAAGCCGTTCATGCCGGGCATCACGATGTCCATCAGCACCGCGTCGGGCTTTTCCTGGCGGGCCAGGGCCACGCCATCGGCGCCGTTCTCGGCCTTGAGCACCTGGTGCCCGTGCTTTTCGAGCATTCCGGTCAGTTTGTACATTTCGGTCGGCGAATCGTCGACGATCAGAACTCGGGCCATGCTGTTCCCCAATAAAGGCATGACGCCGCGGCCAGGAGGGCGGCGGCGTCAGGGTGCGGGTTGTTCTTCTGCGGCGAAACCCGGCACATGGGCGCGGATCGCATCCAGCAGTTCTTCCTTGCTGAAAGGTTTGGTCAGAAATTGATCAGAGCCCACCTGGCGGCTGAGCGCCTTGTCGAACAGGCCGTCGCGCGACGACAACATGATCACCGGGATGTCCTTGAACGCGCTGTTCTGCTTGATCAGCAGGCAGGTCTGGTAGCCATCGAGGCGCGGCATCAGCACATCGACGAAGATGATCCCCGGGGTGTGGTCGACGATCTTGCCCAGGGCGTCGAAACCGTCGACCGCGGTGACGACTTCGCAACCGGCTTCGCCCAGCAGCTTTTCGGCAGTGCTGCGAATCGTCTTGGAGTCATCGATCACCATCACCTTCAACGCCGTGTCGGGCTGTACCATAATTGCTCTACCATCGCCTGGAAGGGCCTTGCAGGCCACGTGCCAGGCCTTTTTAGCACACTCTGGGGGTGCATTCCATCGAGCCTCGCCGCGCCCTGCGCCGATGCCTGCCGGCTGACGTTTCCCCTTGACCGCCAGCCCGCCGGGCGCCACCCTGACGCACTTCAATTCGAGCCACTGCGGCAGCACGCCGCCGAGAGGAAATACCCCATGAGCGTTCGCCTCGGGATTGTCATGGACCCCATCGCGCAGATCTCCTACAAGAAGGACAGCTCGCTGGCCATGTTGCTGGCCGCCCAGGCCCGTGGCTGGTCGCTGTTCTACATGGAGCAGCACGACCTGTACCAGAGCGAAGGCGTGGCCCGTGCCCGCATGCGCCCGCTCAAGGTGTTCGCCGACCCCGAGCACTGGTTCGAGCTGGAGGCCGAGACCGACGCCGCGCTGAGCGAGCTGGACGTGATCCTGATGCGCAAGGACCCGCCCTTCGACATGGAGTTCGTCTACAGCACCTACCTGCTGGAGCAGGCCGAGGCCGCCGGGGTGCTGGTGGTCAACCGTCCGCAGAGCCTGCGCGACTGCAACGAGAAGCTGTTCGCCACGCTGTTCCCGCAGTGCACGCCGCCAACCCTGGTGAGCCGGCGCCCGGACATCATCCGCGAATTCGCCGCCAAGCACGGCGACGTGATCCTCAAGCCGCTGGACGGCATGGGCGGCACCTCGATCTTCCGCCACCGCGTGGGCGACCCCAACCTGTCGGTGATCCTCGAGACCCTGACCGCCCTGGGCACCCAGCAGATCATGGCCCAGGCCTACCTGCCGGCGATCAAGGACGGCGACAAGCGCATCCTGATGATCGACGGCGAGCCGGTGCCGTACTGCCTGGCGCGCATCCCGGCCAGCGGCGAAACCCGCGGCAACCTGGCCGCCGGCGGTCGTGGCGAGGCCCGCGAGCTGACCGAGCGCGACCGTTGGATCGCCGCCCAGGTGGGCCCGACCCTGCGCGAGAAGGGCCTGTTGTTCGTCGGCCTGGACGTGATCGGCGAGCACCTGACCGAAATCAACGTGACCAGCCCCACCTGCATCCGCGAAATCGACAACGCCTACGGCACGCAGATCGGCGCGCAGTTGATGGACGCCATTGATCGCAAGCTCAAGGCACGCTGACCGCCGACAAGTGGCGGGCCCGCGTTGTGGGGTATCATGCCGGTCCATTCTCGACTGGCACCCCGCTGCGCCGGCCCTGCCCCGGCTGCTGGATAATCGATGACGCTTCCTGCCGACCTTCCTGCCGATTTTGCCCCGCCCCGTGTCCGCGCGGCGGACCGGCTGGGCTTTACCCTGTTCCTGGCGGCGCTGCTGCACCTGGCGCTGATCCTGGGCCTGGGGTTTACCTTCGCCAAGCCTGAAGAAATCCGCCGCACCATGGAAATCACCCTGGCCACCTTCAAGAGCGAGGCACCGCCGAAGAAGGCCGATTACCTGGCGCAGGACAACCAGCAGGGCAGCGGCACGCTGGACAAGAAGGCAGTGCCCAAGACCACCGAGATCGCCCCGTTCCAGGACAGCAAGATCAACAAGGTGACGCCGCCCCCGGCCGCGAAGCCCGAAGTGGCGCCCCAGCCGGCCCCGCCCAAGGCGGTGGTGGCCACCACCAGGCCCAAGCCGCAGAAGGTCGAGACCCGCCCCAAGGAGCAGCAGCCCAAGGTGCAACCCAAGGCGGCCACACCGACGTTCGACAGCGCCGACCTGTCCAGCCAGATCGCCAGCCTCGAGGCGGAGCTGGCCAACGAACAGCAGCTGTATGCCAAGCGCCCGCGCATCCACCGCCTGAGCGCGGCTTCGACCATGCGCGACAAGGGCGCCTGGTACAAGGATGAATGGCGCAAGAAGGTCGAGCGCATCGGCAACCTCAACTACCCGGACGAGGCCCGCCGCCAGCAGATCTACGGCAGTTTGCGCCTGTTGGTGTCGATCAACCATGACGGTTCGCTGTACGAGGTGCTGGTGCTCGAATCTTCCGGGCAGCCGCTGCTGGACCAGGCGGCGCAGCGCATCGTTAGGCTGGCGGCGCCGTTTGCGCCGTTCACCGGGGACCTGTCGGATATCGATCGGCTGGAAATTGTTCGAACGTGGCGCTTCGCCCGTGGGGATCGGTTGTCGAGCAACTGATCGCCGAAGGTGTACTCGCCTGACATCGTCAAGCGGCTCAAGTAACACCTGTAAGTACGAGTGTTCGTAATCAAAACTACCGAAGCTGGCCAACAAAAAATGTTGTCGCGCAATTGAAGCAGTACCAGCACTTACAACAACTGCGAGGCATGCCTCAACTGCTAGACAGTGAGAAGAGTTTCAACTCGCCATGTCAGATCATTAACCTTCGAGTGGGTTGTTGACGGCAGTAGACCAGTTCAGGTTGTTGCCTACTGTGCCATCGTCTTCAAGGTGCCTAACAGTAAATTGGTAGCCATGGTGAGGGTTTGGGCCAGGTGGCTTGAAGGTAATTGTGAAACACCCATTCTCGTACGTCTTACCCTCGCCGCAGTATTCTCCGGTCCCACTGACACAGACCAGATAAGCGCGATCGGGGTCACCGCGTCCTGTAAGCGTTACCTCACTAGTAAAGAAATTTCCGATTGCATCGGTGATAGACATCCGAGTGATCATTGCACTTCTCCTTTAGATAAGCCAAATGCTCGGTTTGCGGTGAGACTATGAATTGATCCAAACCACCTGTCACCTGACACAGTTACCAGTTGTAGGTCGCCGCGAAAAAAATGTACCCGCTTCAAAAAGCAGCGCAGTGCCGCGACATCAGCAACCGCAGGGTCACCTAACTAGCGCCTCACACAGCAGCCCGTGCTGATTAGCACCGCCAAGAAACAGGCATAATCGGCCCGCAGGCTCGACACGCACCTTGTCAGCGTGGCCGCTCGCCGCCACACTAACCCCCATGAAAAACCTCAGCCCGAGTTACCTCAAGCATCAGTTCCTGATTGCCATGCCGCACATGGCCGACCCGAACTTTGCCCACACCCTGACCTACATCGTCGAGCACAATGCCAACGGTGCCATGGGGCTGGTGGTCAATCGCCCGCAGGAGCTGAACCTGGCCGATATCCTCGAGCAGCTGCGCCCGGACACCGAGCCGCCGGCACGCTGCATCCACGTGCCTATCCATATCGGCGGCCCGGTACAGACCGACCGCGGTTTTGTGCTGCACACCAACGACAAGACCTTCCAGGCCACCGTCCAGCTAGACGGGCTGGCCCTGTCGACCTCGCAGGACGTGCTGTTCGCCATCGCCGACGGCGTGGGCCCGGCGCAGAGCCTGATTACCCTGGGCTACGCCGGCTGGGAAGCCGGGCAGCTGGAAGCGGAACTGGCCGACAACGCCTGGCTCAACTGCCCGTTCGACCCCGAGATCATCTTCGGCATGGCCTGCGAGCAACGCCTCGAAGCCGCCGCAGCCAGCCTGGGCATCAACCTCAGCCTGCTCACCAGCCAGGCGGGGCACGCCTGATGGCGGCGCTCAAACTGCTGCTGGGCTTCGACTACGGCACCAAGCAGATCGGCGTCGCCGTCGGCCAGGTGATCACCGGCCAGGCACGCGAGCTGTGCACCCTGAAGGCGCAGAACGGCGCACCCGACTGGGCCCAGGTGGAAAAACTGTTCAAGGAATGGCAACCCGACGCGGTAGTCGTCGGCCTGCCGCTGAACATGGACGGCACGCCCAGCGAAATGAGCGCGCGCGCCGAGAAATTCGCCCGACGCCTGAACGGCCGCTTCAACGTGCCGGCCTACACCCACGACGAGCGCCTGACCACCTTCGAGGCCAAGGGCGAACGCATGGCCCGTGGCGGCCAACGCGGCAGCTACCGCGACAACCCGGTGGACGCGATTGCCGCCGCCCTGCTGCTGCAAGGCTGGCTCGACGCCCACGCCGAACAGGCCTGAACCCGACCATCGGTTACACGCCGGGCCAGCTCTCTGCCCCGGCCTCTTGAGGAGCAAGCATGAGCCTACCCAACCCCGCCGAACTGATCCGGCAGATGGCCGTTGACCTTCGCGCCCACCTGCAACGCCGCGCCATCGCCGAACCACGCTTCATCGGCATCCGCACCGGCGGCGTATGGGTGGCCCAGGCGCTGCTGGCCGAGCTGGGCAGCGATTCGCCGCTGGGCACCCTCGACGTGTCGTTCTACCGCGACGACTTCAGCCAGAACGGCCTGCACCCGCAGGTGCGCCCGTCCGAGCTGCCGTTCGAGATCGAAGGCCAGCACCTGGTACTGGTGGACGACGTGCTGATGAGCGGGCGCACCATCCGCGCCGCCCTCAACGAACTGTTCGACTATGGCCGCCCGGCCAGCGTGACCCTGGTGTGTCTGCTGGACCTGGATGCCGGCGAACTGCCGATCCGGCCAAACGTGGTGGGCGCCACCCTGTCGCTGCAAGCCCATGAACGGGTAAAATTGTCCGGCCCCGCGCCGCTCGAACTCGAGCGCCAGGACCTCGCTTCCGCTTCCGCCCTTTAAGAGTCCCCCGCGATGACGCCAATCGACGCCAAGCGCCCGCTGCAGCTCAATGACCAGGGCCAGCTGCGCCACTTCCTCTCGCTCGACGGTTTGCCCCGCGAACTGCTGACCGAAATTCTCGACACGGCCGACTCGTTTCTCGAAGTCGGCGCGCGTGCGGTCAAGAAAGTCCCGCTGCTGCGCGGCAAGACCGTGTGCAACGTGTTCTTCGAGAACTCCACGCGTACCCGCACCACCTTCGAACTGGCCGCCCAGCGGCTGTCGGCCGACGTGATCACGCTGAACGTGTCGACCTCCTCCACCAGCAAGGGCGAGACCCTGTTCGACACCCTGCGCAACCTTGAAGCCATGGCCGCCGACATGTTCGTGGTGCGCCACGCCGACTCGGGCGCCGCGCACTTCATCGCCGAGCACGTGTGCCCGGAGGTGGCGATCATCAACGGTGGCGACGGGCGCCAC
This sequence comes from Pseudomonas sp. PS01300, assembly GCF_029960155.1. NCBI lineage: Bacteria > Pseudomonadati > Pseudomonadota > Gammaproteobacteria > Pseudomonadales > Pseudomonadaceae > Pseudomonas > Pseudomonas sp. PS01300. Next base: position 19,278 of record NZ_JASCPN010000078.1, read on the forward strand.
GCGCACCCCACCCAGGGCATGCTCGACATGCTGACCATTCGTCGCCACAAGGGCGGCTTCGAGAACCTCTCGGTGGCCATCGTCGGCGACATCCTGCACTCGCGGGTGGCGCGCTCGAACATGCTCGCGCTGAAAACCCTGGGTTGCCCGGACATCCGCGTGATCGGCCCCAAGACCCTGCTGCCGATCGGCATCGAACAGTACGGCGTGAAGGTCTACACCGACCTGGAGCAAGGCCTGAAGGACGTCGACGTGGTGATCATGCTGCGCCTGCAGCGTGAGCGCATGACCGGCGGCCTGCTGCCCAGCGAGGGCGAGTTCTACCGTCTGTTCGGCCTGACCACCGCACGCCTGGCCGGGGCCAAGCCCGATGCCATCGTGATGCACCCCGGGCCGATCAACCGTGGCGTGGAAATCGAGTCGGCCGTGGCCGACGGCGCCCACTCGGTGATCCTCAACCAGGTCACCTACGGCATCGCCGTGCGCATGGCGGTGTTGTCCATGGCCATGAGCGGGCAGACCGCGCAACGTCAATTCGAGCAGGAGAACGCCCAGTGAGCCTGAGTATCCTCGGCGCCCGTGTCATCGACCCAACCAGCGGCCTGGACCAGGTCGGCGACCTGCACATCGACGCCGGCAAGATCGTCGCCATCGGCGCTGCCCCGGCCGGCTTCAAGCCCGCCCGTACCCTGGACGCCACCGGCCTGGTGGCCGCGCCCGGCCTGGTCGACCTGAGCGTTGCCCTGCGCGAGCCCGGCTACAGCCGCAAGGGCAGCATCGCCAGCGAAACCCGCGCCGCCGCCGCCGGTGGCGTGACCAGCCTGTGCTGCCCGCCGCAGACCCGGCCGGTGCTCGACACCTCGGCAGTCACCGAGCTGATCCTGGACCGCGCCCGTGAAGCCGGGCACAGCAAGGTGTACCCGATCGGCGCATTGAGCAAGGGCCTGGAAGGCGAGCAACTGGCCGAGCTGATCGCCCTGCGCGATGCCGGCTGCGTGGCCTTCGGCAACGGTCTGAACAGCTTCACCAACACCCGCACCCTGGCCCGCGCGCTGGACTACGCGGCCACCTTCGACCTGACGGTGATCTTCCATTCCCAGGACCGCGACCTGGCCCAGGGCGGCCTCGCCCACGAGGGCGCGATGGCCAGTTTCCTCGGCCTGCCGGGCATTCCGGAAACCGCCGAGACCGTGGCCCTGGCCCGCGACCTGCTGCTGGTGGAACAGACCGGCGTGCGTGCGCACTTCAGCCAGCTGACCAGCGCCCGTGGCGCCAAGCTGATCGAACAGGCCCAGGCCCGCGGCATGCCGGTAACGGCGGATGTGGCGCTGTACCAGTTGATCCTCACCGACGAGGCGCTGCGCGACTTCTCCAGCCTGTACCACGTGCAACCGCCGCTGCGCACCCGCGCCGACCGCGACGGCCTGCGTGATGCGGTCAAGCGGGGCGTGATCCAGGCGATTTCCAGCCATCACCAGCCGCATGAGCGCGACGCCAAGCTGGCGCCGTTCGGTGCCACCGAACCGGGCATCAGCAGCGTCGAGTTGCTGCTGCCGCTGGCGATGACACTGGTCGAGGACGGCCTGCTCGACCTGGCAACCTTGTTGCAGCGTTTGTCTGCAGGCCCTGCGGCGGCCCTGCGCCTGCCGGCCGGGCAGTTGCAGGTGGGTGCGGCGGCAGACCTGGTGCTGTTCGACCCGCAGGCCTCGACCGTGGCTGGCGAACAATGGCGCTCCAAGGGCGAAAACTGCCCGTTCATCGGGCACTGCCTGCCGGGTGCGGTGCGTTACACCCTGGTTGACGGGCACATCAGCCACGAAGCCTGAGTCAAACCCTTCGCCGGCAAGGCCGGCTCCTACCGGTAGGAGCCGGCC
>NZ_JASCPN010000079.1:0-21010 GCF_029960155.1 Pseudomonas sp. PS01300
GGCTTGACCCGCGATTGCATCGCCGCGGAGCCAGGCACATGCGCGGTGACTGCATCGCGGGTCAAGCCCGCTCCCACACCCATAGCGAGCCCCGACCACTCCATGCCCGACAATCAGGAAGACCGAAGCCTGACGCTGCTCTACCAGCGTCACCGCAACGAGCTGCTGGCCTTTCTCACCCGTCGGGTGCGCTGCCGGGAGACCGCGCGCGACCTCTTGCAGGACGCCTTCGTGCGCCTGATGCACAGCGAGCGCAGCGAGGTCGGCAACCTGCGCGCCTTCCTCTACCGCATCGCCAGCAACCTGAGCATCGACCACGCGCGCCGCAACCAGGTGCGCGGGGTCAGCGACGAGCAGGCCCTCGACCAGTTGCTCACCGACACCAGCCCCGAGCGCAGCGCCGTGGCCGGCAATACCCTCGACCATCTGGAGCGCCTGATCGACGGCCTGCCCTCGCCCACCCGCGAGGTGTTTCTGCTGGCCCGGGTCGAGCAAATGAGCTACAAGGACATCGCCGCACGCCTGGGCCTGGAGCCCCGCGCCGTGGAGCGCCACCTGAACAAAGCCCTGAGCCACTGCGCGGCCGCCGCCCTGCACGCGCGCCAGCCGAACGAAGCCGAATGACGCCCGATCACTCCCCCAGCGCTGAACGCGAACAGCAGGCCTTGCACTGGTTTACCCGGCGCCGTGCCGATGACCTCACGCCCACTGAACGCGACGCCTTCGACGCCTGGGTGCACGACGCACAGAACGCCGCCGCGCTGGCCGCCGTCGAACGGCTCTGGCAGACCCTGGAGCTGCCCGCCCACCGGGTGCGCAAGGCCGACCGGCACCGCGCCAAGAAAAGCCGTTGGCCGCTGTATGCGGCCGCCGCCAGCCTGCTGCTGGGCGCCGGCCTGAGCTGGTTGCTGGTGCCCTCGCTGCACACCCTGGGCAGCGACTACGCCACCGCCGCCGGCGAGCGCCGCGAGGTGCAACTGGCCGACGGTTCGCGCCTGCGCCTGGACAGCGCCAGCGCGGTGGACATCGACCTCGACGGCGACACCCGCACCGTGCGCCTGCGCCAGGGCCGGGTGTTCGCCGACGTGGTGCACGACGGCAGGCCCTTCGTGGTGGAGGTCGACCAGGCCCGGGTGCAGGTGCTGGGCACGCGCTTTTCGGTCAGCCGTGGCGAGCACGATGACGTGGTGCTGCTCAGCGGCAGCGTCGAGGTCAGCACCGCCAGCCAGCGCCAGCGCCTGAGCCCCGGCCAGCGCCTGACCCTGCACGGCGAACGGCTCGATGCGCCGCAGACGGTGGATGCCGAACGCCTGCTGGCCTGGCGCGACGGTCAGCTGCGGGTGCGCGATGTGCCGTTGCAGCAGGTGCTCGAACAGCTGGCCACCTACAAGGGCACCCGCCTGGTGCTGCTCAACGAGGCCGCCGGCCAGCGACGGGTCAGCGGCAGCTTCAACCTGGACCAGGCCGACAGCGCCCTCGATGCCCTGCTCAGCAGCCAGAAACTGCGTGCCGATGCCGTGTTGGGGCACTGGCTGATCGTGCGCTGAAAATATTTTGCCGACGGCGCGGTAATTCCCGTTTCTGCTGCGTCACACCCCCAACATAAGAAGCATTACCATTTGCACCTTCTTGGGGGAGGAACCATGCAGTACCCACGTGACGTCGCATTCACCCGTCGACCCTTGGCCAGCGCGATTCTGGCCGCCAGCCTGCTGGCGTTGCTGCCAGGCGCCGCCGTGCAGGCCGCCGAGGCCACTCAGGCCCAAACGCAACGCATCGATTTCCATATCTCGACGCAGTCGCTGGTCGATGCCATCGAGCTGTTCAGCGCGCAAAGCGGCTACCAGGTGATCTATGACGCCAACCAGGTAGCGGGCATCGTGTCCCCCGAGGTGCAGGGCCAGTACACCGCCGAACAGGCGCTGCGCACCCTCACCGGCAGCAGCGCACGGCTGAGCCAGCCCAACCCCAACAGCTTCCTGATCGAGCTGCCGGTGGATCTGGGCAGCGGCCTGCAACTGGATGCCGTGAGCATTTCGGGCAAGGCGCCAGGCTCGACCACCGAAGGCACCGGGCTGTACACCACCTACTCCTCCAGCAGTTCGACGCGCCTGAACCTCACGCCCAGGGAAACCCCGCAGGCGCTGACCGTGATGACCCGCCAGCGCCTGGACGACCAGCGCCTGAGCACCCTGACCGATACCCTGGAAGCCACCCCGGGCATCATCGTCACCCGTGACGGCCTGGGCGCCGAGAGCGACAGCTACTATTCGCGCGGCTTCGTGATCCAGAACTACGAAGTGGACGGCGTGCCTACCACCACGCGCATGGACAACTACACCCAGAGCATGGCGATGTACGACCGGGTGGAGATCGTGCGCGGCGCCAGCGGCCTGATCAGCGGCATGGGCAGCCCGTCGGCGACCATCAACCTGATCCGCAAGCGCCCCACCTACGAGGGCCAGGCCAGCATCACCGGCTCGGCCGGCACCTGGGACCGCTACGGCAGCGGCTTCGACGTGTCCGGCCCGCTGACCGAAAGCGGCAACGTGCGCGGCCGCCTGGTGGCCGACTACAAGACCGAAAAGGCCTGGGTCGACCGCTACAAGCAGGACACCCAGCTGCTGTACGGCATCACCGAATTCGACCTGAGCGAAGACACCCTGCTGACCCTGGGCTTGAGCTACCTGCGCACCGACGTCGACTCGCCGCTGCGCAGCGGCCTGCCCACCCGGTTCAGCAACGGTGAGCGCAGCAACCTCAGCCGCTCGATCAACAGCGCACCCACCTGGTCGTACAACGACCACGAACAGACCAGCTACTTCGCCTCGGTGGAGCAGCAACTGGGCAACGGCTGGAGCGGCAAGCTCGAGTACAGCCACTCGGAAAACAAGTTCGATGAGCTGTTCGGCTTCGTCATGGGCGATCTGAACCCGAACGGCAGCGGCATGAGCCAGCTGCCGGTGCGCTTCTCGGGCACCCCGCGCCAGGACAACCTGGACCTTTACGTGACCGGCCCGTTCAGCCTGTTCGAGCGCGAGCACGAACTGATCGGCGGCGTGACCCTGTCGCAGTTCAGCCAGAGCGTGCCCGAGTGGGGCGGCTGGCGCTACGACTACAACGCCACCCCGGGTGCGTCGATCGACAACATCTTCGACTGGGACGGCAAGCAGCCCAAGCCGGCGTTTACCGAAAGCGGCAAGTCGTCACAGGAAGAAAACCAGTACGCCGCCTACCTCACCACCCGCCTGCACCTGAACGACGACCTGAACCTGATCCTGGGCAGCCGCCTGATCGACTGGGAGCGCAAGACCGAGGACCGCCCCTATGGCGCGGCCAGCAGCAACACCGACCGCAAGGAAACCGGCGTGTTCATCCCCTATGCCGGGGTGGTGTACGACCTGAACGACACCTGGTCGCTGTATGCCAGCTACACCAAGATCTTCAACCCGCAGGGGTCGTGGGTGCAGGACGCGCAATTCAAGCCCATCGACCCGATGCAGGGCATCGGCTACGAGATGGGCATCAAGGGCAGTCACTTCGACGGCAAGCTGAACTCCAGCGTGGCGGTGTTCAAGCTCGAACAGGACAACCTGGCGATCTGGCAGCACGACAACGTGTACGAGGCCAAGCAGGACACCACCTCCAAAGGCATAGAGATGGAGATCAACGGCGAACTGGCCGAGGGTTGGCAGGCGTCGGCGGGGTATGCCTATACCCTGACCACCGACAACCAGGACGAGCGCATCAACACCGTGCTGCCGCGTCACAGCCTCAAGACCTTCACCAGCTATCGCCTGCCCGGGGTGCTGGACAAGGTGACCGTGGGCGGTGGCGTGAACTGGCAGAGCAAGGTGGGCAACGACCTGCACACCTTCACCCAGGGCAGCTATGCCATCGCCAACCTGATGGCGCGCTACGACATCAACGAGCACCTGGAAGCCTCGGTGAACCTGAACAACCTGTTCGACCGCGAGTACTACAGCATGGCCGGCCTGTACGGCACCTACGGCGCACCACGCAACGTGATGACCAACTTCACCTACAGGTTCTGAGGGGTTTTTGGCTAAGCGGTTGATCGGGCGTTAAATTTTTTGAAATTGGGTGTTGACACAACATCGTTTCGAGCGAATAATGCGCGCCACTTGGCTACATAGCTCAGTTGGTTAGAGCATAGCATTCATAATGCTGGGGTCCGGGGTTCAAGTCCCTGTGTAGCCACCAAGTACTAAAAAGGGCTTACCGAAAGGTAGGCCCTTTTTTCATGTCTGAAGAAAAGTGCCGGCCGCTTCGCCGGCAAGGCCGGACCCTGCACGCCCGCAGGAGCCGGCCTGATCCTTTCAGAGCGACCAGCGCAACGTCAGCATCGCATTGCGGGGGTCACCGTAGAAGTTGCCGCCATACACCGTGTTGGTGGCAATGCTCTGGTAGTACCTGGTGTCGAACACGTTGTTCACGTTCAGGCGCACGTCCAGGTGCTCGGAGGCCTTGTAGCTGAGCATCAGGTCGACCAAGGTGTAGGCATCCTGCTCGATGCGGTAGGTGCTGTCGGTGGCGTACCAGTTGTCACCCTTGTTGTAGATCGCATTCTGCCGGTACACCCCGCCGCCGACCTTCCAGCGCTCGAGCTCGCCCGGCAGCTGGTAGGTGGTGAACGCCTTGAATACGTGCCGCGGGATGTCGGTGTCGAACAGCCGTCCCTCGTTGGCCGGGTCGCCGTCCTTCACGTACTTGACCTGGGCGAAGGTGTAGCCCGCGCCCAGCTCCCAGCCCGGCAGCACGGTGCCGTTCACTTCCAGCTCGATACCCTCGCTGCGCAGCTTGCCCGCCGCCTCGGAGCAGCTGGGCACCAGGTCGGAGCACTGGTAGCGCTCCAGGGTCTTGGCGCGATTCTCCTGGTCGATGCGAAACACCGCGGCACTGGCATTCAATGCGCCGTCGAAGTACTCGCCCTTGATCCCCACCTCGTAGTTCTTGCCCTCGATGGGCTTGAGTTCGCTGCCGCTGGCGTCCTGCTCGGACTGCGGCTTGAAGATGTCGGTGTAGCTCACGTACACCGAATGGCGCGCATCCAGGTCGTAGATCACCCCGGCGTAGCGGGTCAGGTTGCGCGTGACGCTCACGTTGACAGGCTTGCCCAGGCGCGTGCCGTTGCGGGTCTGGGATTCGCTGTCGTACCAGTCCAGGCGCCCGCCCACGATCAGCTTCAGGTCGTCGGCCAGGTTGAAGCGCGACGTGACGTAGGTGCCGGTCTGCGAGGTTTCGCGGTCCTGGTGCCAGTAGTTCAGGTCCAGGCGACGCTTGGGCAGGCTGCCGGGGTCCCAGGCATGGATGTTCATGCCGATCAGGTCGTCGCTGTAGTTGCCCTTGCCCTCGAAGGTCAGCTCGCGGCGGCTGGCCCCGACTACCAGTTCGTGTGTACGCCCCAGCAACTGGTACGGCCCGGTGGCATAGGCGTCATAGCTGCTCTGCTCGTCGTCGTAGTGATACTGCCCCAGGTACTGGCCGAACACCTCGCCCTCATCGCCCATGCGCTCGGTCATGCTGCCGAGCATCTTGAGCTTCGACCAGGTGCGGCTGGCCGCCAGCAGCAGCTTCCAGTCGTTGTCCAGGCGATAGTCCAGGCGGCTGAACAGGGTGGTGTTGTCCTGGTCCCAGTATTCCCAGTCGTTGCCCAGGTAGGTGGAGCGCGAAAGGTGCAGGTCGCTGCCGTCGATGCCAGTGGGCAGGCCGCCCCAGGTGGAGGTGTTGTTGACGCTCTGGTTCGACAGCCCCAGGGTGAAGGTGCTGTTGTCGCTCAGGTCGGCCTCGCCGATGGCATAGAACACCGAGCGCTCGGTATCGGCCACGTCCTGGAAGCTGTTGCGGGTCTGGTAGGCGGTGACCATCCGGCCGCGCAGGGTGCCGCTGTCGTTGAGCGCGCCGGAGCCGTCGACCTCGGTGCGGTAGTTGTCCCAGCTGCCGGCACTGCCGGTGATGCTCAGGCGCGGGTCGGCCGTGGGGCGCTTGCGCACCATGTTGATCGCTGCCGACGGCGTGCCCGAGCCCTGCATCAGGCCGGTGGCGCCGCGCACCACCTCGACGTGGTCGTAGATCGCCATGTCGGGCGTGGAGTTCATGTCCCGCGAGAGGTAATGCGACAGGTCGTTGGAGAGCCCGTCGTTCATCAGGTTCTCGACGGTGAAGCCGCGGGCGTAGAAGGTCGGGCGCTGCGGGCCGTCCTTGGTCATGGACATGCCGGGGGTGTTCTTGAGCACATCTTCCAGGCTCTGCATGTCCTGGTCGTCCATGCGCTGGCGGGTGATCACACTCACCGACTGCGGGGTTTCGCGGATGCTCAGGGGCAGCTTGGTGGCCGTCTGCATCGGCCCGGTGGTGTAGGAGCCGGTACCCTCGGTGGTGCTCCCCAGCACCTGCCCGTTGATACTGGTGGCGCCCAGCTCCACCGCGCCGTTGGCCGCCGGCAGCGCCACCAGCACGTAGCCGTCGCTGCTGGCCTGGGCCTGCAGGCCGTGGCCGTACAGCAGCGCGGCGAAGCCGTCCTGCAGGGCATAGTTGCCCTGCAGCCCGGCGCTGGACAGGTTGGCGACCTGGCCGGCATTGAACGAAATGGCCACCCCCGACTCGCGGGCATAACGGCTCAGCACGTCGCCCAGCGCCCCGGCCGGGATGGCATAGCGCTGCACCTGCTGTTGCGCATGCGCCGGCTGCAGGGCCAGCAGCGGCAGCGTGCCGAGGGCTAGATGAACCGCCAGCGCCAGGGCGCGGCTGGGCTTGAGGGGCTTGTGTGAAGGCATGTTCCCGACTCTCCGATGTATTGGCTAATACAAGGACGCACAGGTAACGGGAACTGGAAGCGTTTGATAAGGATTTCTATTCAAGAGTGACTCGCGTGACCCACGGGGTGTAGTGCTGCACCCGGATCGGGAAGCTGCGCGCCAGCAGGCGCAACGCCCGCTCGCTGTCGTCGGCGGGCAACACGGCGGTCACGTTCAGGTGCGCCAGCGCCTTGGCATCGAACAGCAGGTAGCCGCCGTGGTTGCGTGCCAGGCGCTCCAGCACCTCGCCCAGCGGCTGCTCCTTGACCATCATCTGGTGGCTGGCCCAGGCCTGCTCCAGCCCGGCGGCGTCGACCGCCTGGAGTGGCTGGATGCCAGTGGCGTCGAAGCGCACCTGCTGGCCGGCGCTGACCGTGCGGCTGCTGCCGGCGCTCTTGACCTCGGTGCTCGACTCGAGCATGGCCAGGCGTGTGCTGTGCTCGCTGCGCTCGACCATGAAGCGGGTGCCCAGGGCACGGATGCTGCCGTGTTCGGTAACCACGCGGAACGGGCGACTGGCGTCCTTGGCCACATCCAGCAGGATCTCGCCGCTGAGCAGGCGCAGGGTGCGCGATTGGGCGTCGAACTGCAGGTCGACCGCCGACCGGCCATCCAGGCTGATGCGGCTGCCGTCCGGCAATTGCTGTGTAGTCCACTGGCCGCTGCCGGTACGGATATCGGCCATCAGATAAGCCGGTGGATAGTGCTGCAGCACCAGGCCGGCCGGCAGCAGCAGGCCCAGGCTGATTGCCAGCGCCTTGAGCGCGCGCTTGCCACGGGGTTGCGGCGCAATGCGCTTGAGCGCCGCGCGGGCCGGCGCACGGGGCAGTTCACGCAGGGGCGCGAGGCTGCCCTGCAACTGGCGCACGGCCTCCAGGTGCTGCGGGTCGCTGGCCAGCCATGCCTCGAAGGCCTGCTGATCGCCGGCACTGGCGCTGTCGTCCAGGCGCACCAGCCATTCGGCAGCCTTGCGCAGGGTGGCCGCAGGCAGGTTCACAGGGCAGGATCTGTGGCAGCGTGGCAGTGCAGCAGGGCCTGCACCAGGTGGTTCTGCACCGTCTTGGTCGAGACGTTCAGGCGTGCGGCGATCTCGGCATGGCTGAGCCCTTCGAGGTGACGCAGGATGAACACTTCGCGGGCACGCACGCTCATCAGGTCGAGGGCGCGGGCGATGTGCTCCAGGGCCTGGAGGGCGGCCAGCATCTGCTCGGGAGAAGGTGCCTGGTCGAGGTACTCGACGTGCCGGGCGAGCGCTTCGCGGTAGGCCTGTTCGAGCTTCTGCCGGCGCCCGCGGTCGATCAGCAGACGCCGCGCCACGGTAGCCAGGAACGCCCGCGGCTCGCGCGGGGCCACATAGCTGCCGGCGCTGAGCAGGCGCATGAAAGTGTCCTGGGCCGTGTCGGCAGCGTTGTGCGGGCAGTCCAGGCGTTGGCGCAGCCACACCAGCAGCCAGCCGTGGTAGCCCTTGTACAACGAAGCGAGACTGTCGGCGGGTGGGGTGGCTTTCATGTCGGCGGCACTAAATGAGAATGGTTATATCTTATGGCGCCGCTGGTGGGAGATGCAATGGCGGGATCGGTGGTGCGCCTTTCGCTGGCTAGCCAGCGCAGCGGCCAGGCGCTCAGCGCACATTCACGAACACCACCGCCACCCCCAGGCCGATCAACGCCACCCCGATCACCCGGTCCACCATGCGCTGGCGGCGCAGCATCGCCTGGCGCAACGCCTCCCGCGAAAAGAACAGCGCCACCAGGCTGAACCACACCCAATGCGCCAGCGACATGAACGCCCCATAGGCAAAGTTGAGCCCCAGCGAGGCCCCCGGCTGCACCACCTGGCTGTACGCGCTGACCACGAACAGCATGGTCTTGGGGTTCAGCGCATTGGTCAGAAAGCCCGATGCGAACGCCCCCCATGCACCGCGCCCCGTCACCCCCGCCGCGCCCTCCAGGGCCACCGGCGCACGAGTGCGCAGCGACCGATACCCCAGGTAGATCAGGTACCCTGCCCCCACCACCTTCATGGCCATGAACAGCCCCGGCGACTGGCTGATCAGCACTGCCACCCCCAGCACCGTGTACACCACATGCACCTGCACGCCGCAGGCAATCCCCAGGGCGGCGAGCAATCCGCTGCGCCTGCCAAACGCATAGCTGCTGCGTGTCACCATGGCAAAGTCCGCCCCCGGGCTGATCACCGCCAATACGGTAATCAAGGCCACCGCCAGCAATTCACCCACCCGCCGATACTCCATGAAATGACGCAGATGATTCTGCGCAGCGCCATTATCGAAAGCTTCAGCACGGCAAAAAAGCGATTTATAGTGGCGCAAATCCGCTAGTTTTCCTCACACATATGAAACTGCCCGCCCTCGCCGCCTTTCGCTATTTCGACGTCGCCGCCCAGACCGAAAGCTTCGTGCGCGCCGCTCAGCAGCTCAACGTCACCCACGGTGCGGTGAGCCGTCAGGTGCGTCTGCTGGAAGAATCCCTGGGGGTGCAGTTGTTCGAGCGGCGCAACCGCGCCATTTTCCTCACGCCGGCCGGGCGCGCCCTGCACGACACCACCCTGTCGGTGTTCGAGCAGTTGCACGCCAGCGTGCAACGCCTGCAGCAGGCCCGCGACAACGTGCTGGTGCTGTCATGCGAGCCGACCATCGCGATGAAGTGGCTGATCCCGCGGCTGCCGGCTTTCCATGCCGCGCACCCGGACATCCAGTTGCACCTGGTGGCCGCCGGCGGGCCGGTGGACTTTGCCCGCAGCGGCATCGACCTGGCGCTGCGCCGCGACGACTTCCACTGGGATGCCAGCCTGCACAGCCTCAAGCTCTGCAACGAGGCAGTAGGGCCGGTGTGTCGCGCCGACCTGGCACTGCCCGACAAGGGCTTTGCCGGTACCCGCCTGCTGCACAGCGCCACCCGTCCCGACGCCTGGAAGCACTGGCTGCGCCTGAGCGGCCAGTCGGCCAGGGGCAGCAGCCGCGCCGGCTACGAACACTTCTACCTGTGCATCCAGGCAGCCCTGGCCGGGCTGGGCGTGGCGCTGGCCTCGCGCATGATGGTGCAGGACGAGCTCGACAGCGGGCAGTTGGTGGCACCCTACGGGTTCACCGAGGACGGTTCGGCCTACTACCTGCTGAGCCCCGAGCCCTTCGCTGCCGGCACGGCGCAGCGGCGCTTTGCCGACTGGCTCACGGGCTCTTGAACAGGCTGCGCAAAAACGCCAGCAAGCCGCCCAGGGTGGCGATCGCCGCCAGCCAGCTGACGGCGGGCAAGCCCAGCCACACCGGCCCGGCAGCGGCGATCTGCGGGCCGAAGGCAATCACCAGCGCACTGATCAGCAACGCCAGCGACAGCCGCGTCGAGGCCAGGCGCAACGAACGCTCCAGGCGCTCCAGCCCCGGCACATCGACGCGCATCTCCAGCACACCATGCTTGAAGCGGTTCACCAGCAGCCGCGTCAGCTGCGGCAATTCGCCGAGCAGGCCGCGTCCCAGTTCCAGGCCATCGAGCCCCAGGCGCCTGGCAATCTTCCAGCTCAGCTGCGCCTTGAGCTGAGCCCTGATCGCCGGTCTGGCGGTGGCCACCAGGTCCAGTTGCGGGTCCAGCCGGGTCAGTACGCCGTCGGCGGTCACCAGGGCCTTGAACAGCACCAGCAGGTCGGGCGGCAGCAGCAGGCGGTATTCGCGCATCAGCCCCAGAAAATCCTCGATCAGCGCGCCCATCTTCAGCGCCTTGCCGCCGTGACGCGCCATGTACTCGCCGGCCGCCTGCTCGATGGCGGGCATGTTGCGCACGCCGTCGTCGTTCCAGTCCACCAGCACCGTCACCAGTGCATCGCTGTTGCCCTCTGTCAGGGCGCGCATGAACGTCATCACCTCCAGCCGACGGCGCTCGCCAAGGCGCCCGACCATGCCGAAGTCGATGAAGCCCACGCGGTTGTCGTCCATGGCCTTGAGGTTGCCCGGGTGCGGGTCGCCATGGAACAGCCCGTCCTCCAGCAGCATCTTGATGAACGCGGCGGCGCCGCGGCTGGCTAGCAGGCTCGGGTCCAGGCCCTGCTCGATCAGCGCCTCGCGCTCCAGCGGGGTATGGCTGGGCAGGTACTGCTGCACCAGCAGCCGCTCGCTGCTGTGGGCCCAGTAGATGCGCGGAATGACGATGTGCGGCTGGCTGGCGAAATTGGCCGCCACCGCGTCGCAGTGGCTGCCTTCCTGGGTGAAGTCCAGCTCTTCGAGCATGGCCCGGGCCAGTTGCCGCACCATCTTGCGCGGCTGGTAGTCGGCCAGGGCGGTGTTTTGCTCGACCAGTTGCGCAACGCTTTCGAGCAGTTGCAGGTCGGCGGTCATCTTGCGCCGCAGCCCCGGACGCTGAACCTTGACCACCACCTCCTCGCCCCCGAGCAGGCGTGCCCGATACACCTGGGCCATGGACGCCGCCGCCAGCGGGGTGGTGTCGAACTCGGCGAATACCTGGTCCAGTTCGGCGCCCAGGTCTTCGAGCACCTGGGCCTGCAGCTGCGCCCAGGGCAAGGTAGCGGCGCTGCTGTGCAGGGCCTGCAACTCGTCGATCCATGCCGCCGGCAATATGTCGCTGCGGCTGGAGAGGATCTGCCCGAGCTTGACGAAGGTCGGGCCCAGCGCCTCCAGCGCCCGCCGCACGCGTTGCGGGGTGCCTTCGTCGGCGGGCAGGCCGGCCACCGTTTCGGCCTCCCCCAGCAGCCTGCCCAGCCCCAGGCGGAACAGCACGTCCTGGGCGCCGAAGTTGGCCAGCACCACGACAATCTCGCGCACACGCTGATGATGCTTGAGCGCAGTCCAGGTCGATTCGAGCATGGGGCGATTCCTCGGGGCGGGTTGATGTGCAGGGGGTGAACTACTTCCGTACCTTGCGGGGCCCAGGAGTTCCTCGCCCCGCCATCGCCGAGCTGTTCAGGAGCTGGGCGCCAGGCGCGGGCAAAACGACGAGTCGGCACTTAGGTCGCCGCCCCAGGTGCGGTAGCCGGCGGTGTCGATATGGATGCGCCCCGACGGGTAGCGGCCAAGCCCCATGTTCCAGGCCTGGCCCTGGGTCTGCCAGAACTCGCACAATGGTCGCGGATCGGCCCACGCCGGCAGCAGCAGGTCGACCGCGAAGGCGCGGGTATGCGCACTGTCGCGGGCACCACCGGCGCAGCGGTTGAGGGTGGGGTTGCGATAGGCCGAGACCACTTCGTAGGTTTTCAGGCGCTGCTGCTCGCCCAGGGTCTTGAGCAACTGCAGGGTCGAGCGTACCGCCGGCCACTGGTCGGGCGGCGCCACGGCGAACGGCTCGGCGTTGCACAGACGCCAGTCGCTGGCCGAGCGCAGCAGCTGGTACAACGGCACTACCCCATACAGCCGCGCCTGCACCAGCATTTCGCGAAACGCGCGCGTATCGTGGCTGCCCGTCCACTGCGCGAACGACCACAGGTCGCGCTCGTCGGCATGGGCCGGCAACACGCTCAACAGCCCGGCGAACAGTGCAATGCCCGGATACCCCTTCATGGTCCTGCCCCCTTCCCCTCGTCCTGAGAACTACCCCAGTATGGCAAGCCTTCCGCACATCGGGAGTTCATCGACAAGGAGTTGAACATGCGTACACCTTTTGCCCTGGGCCTGATCGCCCTTGCCGCCAGCAGCGCCGTGCTGGCCGACGCCCGCGTACCGCTGGGCGATGCGCAGCGCGTGACCCGCCTATTCGCCTACCCCAACAACTGCGGGGTGATCTGCTTTCGCGACTGGTCGCTGGAGCGCACCGTGGAGCACTACCTGACCCAGAGCGTGCAGCGCGATGGCTACCCGACCGCCACGGTGACGGTGCGTCGCGAGCACGACCAGCTGCATGCCGACATCAGCGGCGTACCGACCACCTACGCGGCCCCGCTCAAGGCCCTGCTCGACAGCGGCGAACTGGCCTATGCAGGTGCCGACCGGCTCAATCGCGAGGGCAAGTGGGCGTACAACTGGGCGTTGTTCCTGCCGTTGGGCATGGCCCTGGAGAACCGGCGCAGCATCGAGCTGCTGCACTTTCCGCCGGACTACTCGCTGACCCAGGCCCAGGACTACCTGCGCTCCAACACCACCGACCGCTGGGCCCAGCTGCTGACCTTCAACGGCGTGCCGGCGCAACACACCCCGGCCTACCAGACCATCGTGGACATCGCGCCGATTGCCGCGCCAGCCAGTGCCGGCAAGGACCTAGAAGGGGTGTACGGGTATTTCACCGACTACCAGGTGCGCATGGTCAGGGACATGACCGCGGCCACTGACGGCGCCAGCCTGCCGATGGTGGCGTTCGGTGCGCCGGTGCGCAGCTGGGTGCAGCAGCAGTACGGGCCAGAGGTGAAGGTACTGGGGCTGGTGAGCATCAGCCCGGTGCCTGGGCGCAACGTGCCGGTGCTGGGCGCGAATCACCCGAGCGCGATCTGGTACGCCGCCGACCCGAAGAACAACGACAACGACCCGGACAAGGCCGATGCGGCCGGTTTGCGGATGATGGGGCAGGACTTGAGCGCGGCGTGCTGGCAGGCGGGAATGGGGCGCAACCCGAAGGCTGATGCAAGTGCCACGCTGGGGGCATGCACGCAAAAATGGCAGGTGAAGGAGAAGAAGCAGGCCTGCGGGCTGTTTTTCCGCACGGTACGCCAGATGACGCCGGAGCAGGCCCATGCCAAGTGCAATACGGGGGTTATGACGCGGGCGTTACGCAACCTGTAGGAGCCGGCGTTGCCGGCGAAGGCCGCACCACGGACAGGTAGAGCGGCCTTCGCCAGCCAGGCTGGCTCCTGCAACAGCCAATGGGCGGTCAGTCCTGCGGACGCAACCGGTACTGCGGCGGCAGCTGCTCGAACCCGCTGATGGTGGTGTTCAGGCTTTTCCACAGGCCATCCTTGATCCCGTAGATGCACCCATGGATCGACAGGCTCTGCCCGCGATGCCAGGCGTTCTGCACGATGCTGGTGTGCCCCACGTTCGCCACCTGCTGGATCACGTTCAGCTCGCACAGGCGGTCGACCTGCTCTTCCTCGGTCGCCAGCTTGGACAATTCCACACGATGCTCGTAGTACACGTCGCGAATCGCCCGAAGCCAGCCGTCGATCAGGCCCAGCTGACGATCCTGCATCGAGGCCCGCACGCCGCCGCAACCGTAGTGCCCGGTCACCAGGATGTGCTTGACCTTGAGTACGTCCACCGCGTATTGGATCACCGACAGGCAGTTGAGGTCGGTGTGCAGCACCACGTTCGCCACGTTGCGGTGCACGAACAGGTCGCCCGGCAGCATGCCGACGATCTCGTTGGCCGGCACCCGCGCATCCGAACAGCCGATCCAGAGGAATTCCGGAGTCTGCTGACGCGCCAGCTTGGCGAAGAAGTCCGGATCTTCCTGCTTGATCGCATCGGCCCAGCGCGCGTTGTTATCAATCAGTTCTTGTAGATCGTGCATGGTCAAGCCTCATGGGAATGCGCATGTGTGACTGGCGCCACCCCGTTCGGGTCACGCCTTTGAATCTTCCCGCCAGTGGCCGGTCCACCCCTTACAGGCCACCCGCAGGAGAATAGACATGACCGAATCACATCGCCCGCCGCATGCCCCGGAACCCGCACCGATCGATACCATTGAGGACCAGATGGGCTCGGTGCAGCCGCTGGACTTCGATCAAGACCCACCGGTGACCGACACGCACTACGACCCCAGCGACGATGACCTGACGCCCGAAACCCTGATCCCCGAAGACGGCGCCCGCTCAGCCGATGAAGTCGGCGGCGACCACCCGGCCGACTGGGACCTGAGCGTAGTCGACGAAGATGACATTGGCGGCGGCAACGGCCTGGACGAGGCCGAACTGGCGCGCCGCGACCCGCTGGACGGCAAGCGCGAGCGCTGAAGGGTTATTCTTCGAACAGCGTGCAGGCCATCACCAGCGCATCTTCGCGGCCACCCGCCACCGGGTAGTAGTCGCGTCGTCGGCCGATCTCGTTGAAGCCGAAGCGCTCGTACAGGCGATACGCCGACTGGTTGCTGGCGCGCACTTCGAGGAAGCACTCGCGGCCGTTGCTGGCGTAGGCGCGCTTCATCAGCTCTTCGAGCAGGCGCAGGCCCAGGCCACGGCCCTGGCTTTCGGGCTTGACGGTGATGTTGAGCAGGTGCGCCTCGTCGATGATCACGTTGATCACGCCGTGGCCCACCTGCTGCTGGCCTTCGAACATCAGCCAGATTTCGTAGTTCTTCAGCCCGTCGAGAAAGATCCCCCGGGTCCACGGGTGGCTGAAGGCGGCGTATTCGATCTTCAGCACGGCATCCAGATCCGCCTCGGTCATGCGGCGAAAACTGATGTTGTCACTCATTGCGTGGTTTCCAGCGCGCCATCAGCCGGCGCATGGCTTGCCAGACGTGCGCCTTGCGGGCGGGCTCGTCCATCAACAGTTCAAGGCCAGGCAAGGCCCAGCAGTTGCCCAGGCCCTCCACCGGCAATTCGCGGTAGTACGCCTGCTCGTCGGCTTCACCGGCAAAGCGCACCGCCGGCAGGCCGACCAGCCACAGACAGTTGCAGGGCGCCTCTTCAAGGCGGGCCTGGATGAAACCCTGGACAAAATCACGCGCCGCCAGCGGGCCCTGGTCGAGAGTGCCGCGCACCAGCAACGGCCAGCGTACCGGCTCGCCGATGATCTGCGGGCTGTCGGGCAGGCCGGCGGCGCGCAGCATGTCCTTGAGCAGCAGGTAGGACGGGTCGCGGCTCTGGAATGGCTGACCGGTGACCAGCTCCACCAGCACCAGGCAATCGCCGGCACGCAGCAACTGCAAGGCAAAGCGGGGCGGCGGTACCAGCGCTGGCTTGACCACGGCGGCGGTTTCTTCGGCATCGAGCACCGGCTTGCTGGCCGGCTTGGCGCTGACCGTCGGTCGCGGAATCTCGATTTTTGGCCGCTCGGCCGGCTTGGCAGCCGGTGCAGACGCCTTGGCCACCACTGCCGGCAGCACCACCGGCGCCTCGACCAGCGGTTCGGGTACCCGCAGCAGCTCGGGGCGCGATGGCGCGGCGAACGGCAGTTCGGCACGCGGCAGCCAGTGCACCACTTGCATGGCGTTCAGGTAGGCGCGGCGGCGGGACTCGGTAAGCAAAGGGCGGCCATCTGTGGATAAGTCGGGGCGAGCATTCTACCGCCGTTACGCCGCCGTTGCAGGCACAAAACCGCCCGACAACACCGGCAAACGATCAGGGGGTGAATCGATCCCCCCCTGATGCAGTACAATCGGCGCTTTTACTTGGCAGCGAGTCGACCCGCCAATGATCGAACCCAAGCGCGTCCTGCGCGCCCTAGCCGAACACTGGGCCCTGCTCGAGCCGTTGTGCGAGCGCTTCGACGGGGGCACCCTGAGCCTGGCCGAGCTGCGCGGGCAACTGGCCGCACAACAGCTCGACAGTACGCCCCAGGACATCACCAACCTGCTGGACGTGTGGATTCGCCTGGACATCCTGGTCCCGGTGGCCAAGAGCCCGAACCGCTTCGAGCTCAACGCCCAGATCCACGACTTCCTGGCCTACCTGCGGCGCGAGCACCGCCTGGGCCTGTGCCTGGAGATCGAAGCCTACCTGCGCCACCTCGAACGACTGGCCGGGCATATCCAGGACGCCTTCGACATCCGCGACGGCAACGACCTGGCGCGCCAGCTGCGTCTGCTCGACATGCGCGTGCGTGACGTGCTGAAAAAACTCGACAACGACGAGCAGGCGCTGGTGGCGGTGGCCGAGCGGGCCAAGACCAGCGACCGGCAGATCCCGCTGCGCCAGCGCTACGCCGAAGTGCTGGCCACCTGGGACGAATACGTCGAGCCGATGATCCAGCTGGTGAACGCCGACGGCGCCTTCGAACAGGGCGTGCGCAAGGTCGAGACCGTGCTGCTGCGCCTGCTGGGCGAGCAGGCGCGACTGGGCCACCTGGTCGATGACGACATGCTGCTGCGCACCCACGCGCGCATCCTCGAGATGCAGACCAGCGCCCAGCTGACCCTGCGCCACGCCCGCGAGCTGCTGCTGCCGCTGCGTGAAGAGGCACGCCGGCACAACGCCGTGACCCGTGGCGCCGCACTGGCGCTGTCGGTGATCCGGCGCAAGGGCATCGACGCCGTGCCGCAGGCGGCCATGCCGCTGTTCACCCGCCCGCAGAGCACCTTCCTCGGCAGCGCCAGCCAGGTCGAGGCCTACGTGTATGCCCTGGCCCGCTTCGAAGCCAAGCCGGCGCAGTTCCCCAAGGCGCACAAGAGCCACAAGGGCGCCGCGCCGCGTGCACCGCGCACGGTCAAGGAAATGCTCGAGCGCTGCGAAGACGCCCTGCCGCTGCCCGACCTGATGGTGTGGCTGCTGGAGCAGGAGCCCGAAGGCGCCACCGACGAACTGCTGTACTGGTTCTCGCGCCTGTCGCGGGAAAAACGCTTTACCCGCGCGCGCCTGGAGCGCCGCGAGTACACCACTCAGGAACACCTGGTCAGCCTGCGCTCGTTCGCCCTGACTTCAAGCCGCGAACCGTCGCCCGAGCCTACTGCGAGCCCTACCCATGCATCTTGATCTTTCCGAACTGTCCCAGCTCGCACCGATCTTCCGCGAGCTGTTCAAGGGCTTCCACATCAGCCGGCGCGACCCGGAGCTGTACGCCCAGCTGTCGAACTTCCAGGACCAGTACCGCGGCCTGTTCAAGGCCCTGGGCTTCGAACTGGTGTGCGACACCCGCGGCTTCTACTACTTCGTGCCGGAACTGGCTGCTGCCCAGGTCAACAAGACCGCCCAGCGCCTGTCGCTGTTCACCTTCATCCTGGTGGAGCACCTGGCCGACCAGGGCCGCGACCCGATGTCGGTGCTCGACGGCGGCAGCCTGGGGCGCGACGAGCTGCCCTCGCTGCTGGAAAAGTACCGCGACCTGTTCCTGCAGGCCGAGGTGCAGACCCCCGACGAGCTGGAAGAGAAGATCATGCGCCGCATGACCCAGCTCGGCTTTGCCAGCGAAGACAACGGCATCTACCGCTTCCTGCCGCCGATGCACCGCTTCCTCGACGTGTGCCTGTCGGTGCAGCAGGACCGCGACCTGGCCGCCAGCCTGCACAGTGCCCTGCCGCTGCCGACCCCGGTGCTGGTGGTGGAAGAAACCCCTGAAGAGCTGAACAGGACCGACGACCCGCTCGACCTGAGCCCGTTCGAGGAAAGCGAAGAAGACGCCTTGGCCCGTGCCATTGCCCAAGAGCAACAGGAGATTGACGCATGAGCCAGGACCGCTACGGCATTCGCCGCTTTGCATTGCTCAACACCGCCGGCTACAGCCTGGGCCTGTTCCCGCTGGAGCACCCGCTGTCGGTGTACGGCGCCAACAACCTGGGCAAGAGTGCGTCGATCAACGCCCTGCAGTTCCCGATCCTGGCGCGCATGTCGGACATGAGCTTCGGCAAGTACAGCCTGGAGCAGTCACGCCGCTTCTACTTCGCCAGCGACACCAGCTACATCCTCTGCGAGGTCAACCTGCCCCACGGCCCGCACGTGATCGGCGTGGTCGGGCGCGGCCCTGGCGGCGGCTTCGGCCACCAGTTCTTCGCCTATGCCGGCGAGCTGGACCTGGGCCACTACCAGAAGAACGACACCTGCCTGCGCCAGAAGGAGCTGTTCACCAACCTGGAGCGCAACGGCCTGAAAGCCTACGAGCTCAAGCCCGACGAACTGCGCCGGCTGCTGGTGGGCGGGCACACCTCGGTGCCGCTGGACCTGACCCTGATTCCGCTGCGCTCCACCAGCGAGCAGAGCCTGAAGACCTTCCGCGCCCTGTTCATCAACCTGCTGCACATGCGCGAGATTACCGCGGCCAAGCTCAAGCAGCTGTTCCTCGATGCGTTCGAGCACAGCCTGCGCTCGGGCAGCGTCGACTACATCGCCGCCTGCGAAGAAGCCTTCCGCGACGTGCGGCGCATGGAACAGGACTACAACTCGCTGGTAGCCGCCGGCCCGCTGGTCGAGGCCCTGGCCAATGGCGTGGCCCAGCGCGACATCCTGCGCGGCAAGCTGCACCGCCTGTCACCGCTGCTCGACCAGTTGCTCGGCACCTGGCAGGACTACGCCGGCGCACGCAAGGAAGAACTGGTGCTGCAGGCCGAGCACTACAGCCACGAGCAGGACGCGCTGCAGAACAACCAGCGCGGCGGCACCCAGGAGCTGATGCGCCTGGAACGCGAAATGACCGGTATCCAGCGCTGGCTGGGCGAACTGTCGGTGCTCAAGCACCGCTTCGCACTGGTGGATGACGTCAAGGTGCTGGAGCAGCAGCTGCTGGCCGCCAAGGACGCCCACGACGAACTGGCCGGTGCCCTGGCGCAGTCGCGCCAGTTCAGCGCCGAGGACCTGGAAGAGCGCCTGCGCGACCTGGAGAAACGCCTGAAGTCGGTCAAGCAGCAGCTCGACCATGCCGACAACAACAGCTATGCACGCCTGCGCGAAGAGTTCTCGCAGCAGGACGTCGAGCGCCTGATGCGCCTGTTCAACGGGGCGCTGTTCAGCCTGCCGCTGGGCGAGCGCGGCATCGAGCTGGATGACAGCGACGTGTGGGTCAAGTCTCTGGAAGCGGTACTCGACGGCTTCAAGGGCGAGCGCTTCGAGGCGCCGGGGCTGTCCATCGACCTCAGCCATATCGAGCCGCCGGCCTTGCAGGCCCTGGCCGACCGCGCCGCGCTGCGCGACCAGAAGGAGCGCCTGGAAAAAGAGCTCAAGCAGCTCAAGACCCAGCAGGCCGTGGCCGCCGACCGCGCCGCGAGCAAGACCCAGACCGAAGCGCTGTACCAGCAGGTGCTGGATGCGCAAAAGGCCCTGGAAGACTACCGCCGTACCCAGACCCTGTCGGCCGAGGAAGGCGACAAGCTGGAGCAGCTGGCGCAGATGGAGGCGGCCCAGGACGAGCTCAAGCGCTCCAGCGACGCGTTCACCGAGCGCGTGCAGCAACTGTCGGCCAAGCTGCAACTGGTCGGTCGCCAGATCGCCGACATGGAGGCCAAGCAGCGCACCCTCGACGACGCCCTGCGCCGTCGCCAGCTGCTGCCGGCCGACCTGCCGTTCGGCACGCCGTTCATGGACCCGGTCGACGACTCCATGGACAACCTGCTGCCGCTGCTCAACGACTACCAGGACAGCTGGCAGGGCCTGCTGCGGGTGGATGGCCAGATCGAGGCGCTGTACGCCCAGGTACGCCTCAAGGGCGTGGCCAAGTTCGACAGCGAAGACGACATGGAGCGCCGCCTGCAGCTGCTGATCAACGCCTATGCGCACCGTACCGACGAAGCCCTGACCCTGGGCAAGGCGCGGCGCGCGGCGGTGACCGACATCGCGCGTACCCTGCGCAACATCCGCAGCGACTACGACAGCCTCGAGCACCAGCTGGCACTGTTCAACCGCGAGATCAACAAGCGCCAGGTATCCAACCTGCAGAGCTTTCGCATCGTGCTGGCGCCGAACAAGGAAGCGCTCAAGCACATCGACCAGATCATCCACAGTGCCGGCCAGTACGAGGAAGGCGAGACCCTGTCGGTGTTCGACCTGAGCCAGAGCGCCGAGCAGGACAACAAGAACGAAGAGGCCAAGGAGTACCTGGCGCGGCTGGTGGCAGCCAACCACAACCAGCTGGGCCTGAAGGACCTGTTCGAGCTGGCGTTCGAGATCACCAAGGTGGGCGGCCAGCCGATCATCCATACCGACATCGATGGCGCGGCCTCCAACGGCACCACCATGACCATCAAGGCGCTGACCAACATGTACCTGTTGCTGCACCTGATGGACCGCGACCAGGCCGGGCGCGTGCGCCTGCCGTACTACCTGGACGAGGCGGCCGACATCGACGAACGCAACCAGGCGGCATTGCTGGAGACCAGCCTGCAGTTGGGCTTCGTGCCGATTCTGGCGAGCGTGAAGCCGCAGGTATCGGCGCACGTTGCAATCGACCTGGAGGGCGGTAGCGGGCCGAACGGGATCTACATCGACGAGGCGGACTGGAAGTACATCAGCCGTCGCGATCAGGTGAAGGTCGAGGTGCGGGAAGTGGAGGTTGAGCCGGCGTCGATCTGACGGCCTTGGGGGCCCTTTGGGCCCCATCGCGGGTCAAGCCCGCTCCCACAGAGGGCACCATTGAACCTGTGGGAGCGGGCTTGACC